>JBDSOT010000059.1:0-10498 GCA_039914705.1 Gammaproteobacteria bacterium
GTAGACCGGGCCGGCCAGCGGGCCGCGCCCGACTTCATCGACGCCGGCGATCAGCAGAGGTGGTGTTTGCATGCGCATAAGGACGTTTCGGATCAACCTTGATGATGCATCGATTATAAGAAGACTCCTTTAGAACGCATAGTAAGCCTATTAACTACGCAGGCGTCCTTACTTCTTGGGGAAAGTCCTTAGCCCTTAACGTCCAGCAGGGCCAACACGGCCTGCGCCGCCTTGCGGCTCGCGTTTTGCCTGAGTGCAGCGTGGATATCGGTAAACTGGGCGCATAGGGCGCGGGCCCGGTCCGGCCGCTCGAAAAATCGCAGCACGGCCGCGCCCAGATTTTCCGGCGTTACGGCCTCCTGACTGAATTCCTCGACCAATGGGTGCCCGGCGAGCAGGTTCGGCAGCGAGTAATAGGGTATGTTCAGCAAGCGCCGCGCAATCTTTGCCGTGAGCCAGGCCATGCGATAGGCGACCACCATCGGCCGCTTCAACAATAAGGCCTCGAGCGTCGCCGTACCTGAGGCAAGCAGCACCACATCGGCGGCGCGCATCGCCTCATGCGCCCTGCCGTCCAGCATCATTACGTCAACATCAGGCGCATGACGCGCGAGCGCCTGTTGGAAGAGCTTGCGTGTCGTCGCGTTGGCATGCGGCGCGATAAAATACAACCCGGCTCGTTGCCGGGCGCACCAGGCGATGGTTTGCGCGAAGCGGTCGGCCAGGTAATGCAACTCGCTGATACGGCTGCCCGGTAACACGGCCACGATCTCCGCTGTCGCGGGTAAGCCGAGCCGGGTGCGCACTGCGTGACGTTCTTGCCTGTCTTCCTGTTCACTGAGCAGCGGGATCTCATCGGCCAGCGGATGCCCGACAAACGAAACCGGCACGCGATGCCGGGCTTGTGCTGCGTAAAACGCCGCTTCGAAGGGAAACAGGGTCAACATGAGATCAACCGACGCGGCAATTTTTGCAATGCGATACGGCCGCCACGCCCATACCGACGGGCTGACATAATGCACCGTGGGTATGTGCGCCTGCTTGAGTCTGCGTGCCAGCCCCAGATTAAAGTCCGGGGCGTCTATGCCGATAAACACATCCGGCGGCCTGTGCAGAAAATGCCGCAATACCTGCCTGCGTATGGCATGAAGCTCCCGGTAATGGGCGATCACCTCCACCAGACCCATGACGGCGAGTTTTTCCGCGGGGAATAAGGCGTGGCAACCTTGCGCCACCATGCGCGGCCCGGCTATCCCCTCGAACACGGCATCCGGAACCTGCGCCTTGATCGCGTTTATCAGACCGGCGCCCAACAAATCCCCGGATGCCTCACCTGCCACAATGCCGATGCGCATTTATCTCACAATGCCGCGCGTAACCTTTTCTAAAAAGGTAACCAGCGCACCGACCTCGGCACTCTCCTTTTGCAGCTCTCTCAGTTGCTCCAGCGCCTGGACCAGGGTCAGTTTCGATTTATAAATAAGTTTGTACGCCTTGCGTATGGCGCGCAGCGATGCCGCGTCAAAGCCATGGCGCTTGAGCCCCTCGCTGTTAATGCCGTGCGGCTTGGCCATGTGTCCGGAGACCATGACGTAAGGGGGGACATCCTTGGAAATCGCGCTGCCCATGGCGCAAAATGAATATGCGCCGATGGCGCAAAACTGGTGGACGATGGTGAACCCGCTGAGTATGGCATAGTCGCCAACGCTGACGTGGCCAGCGAGCGAGGCGCAATTCGAGAAGATGGTGTGATCCCCGATATGACAATCATGGGCGATGTGCACATAGGCCATGATCCAGTTATCGTCACCGATGCGCGTGACCCCGCCGCCCTGCACCGTGCCGCGATTGATCGTGCAGCATTCCCTGATCATATTACGGTCGCCGATCTCCAGGCGCGTCGGTTCGCCCGCATATTTTTTATCCTGCGGGGCCTCACCCAGCGAGGCGAATTGATAGATCTTGTTATCGCGACCGATGCGGGTCGGCCCGTTGATCACGACGTGCGGACCAATCCAGGTGTTTGCCCCGATCTCCACGCCCGCCCCGATAACGGAAAACGGTCCAATGCTGACCCCGTCGGCAATGAGTGCCGTAGGGTCGATGATTGCGCGCGCATCGATCACTCAAGCTCCTTTTTCGCGCACATGAGCTCGGCGCTGGCAACAACTTTATCGCCCACTTTGGCCTGCGCGGAAAACTTCCACAGATCGCGCATCCTGCGTACCAAATCGACCTCAAGGATCAGTTGGTCGCCGGGCTCTACCGGATGTTTGAAGCGCGCATTATCAATGCCGACAAAAAAATACAGTACATTTTGCGTCGGCCGCGTCTCGGTGGTGCGAAAGGCCAGGATGCCGGTTGCCTGAGCCAGGGCCTCCAGTATCAATACACCCGGCATAATCGGACGTTGTGGGAAATGTCCTTGGAAGAACGGTTCGTTGTACGTCACATTTTTGAGCGCGACCAGCGACTTGCCGGGGACGCACTCTATAACCCTGTCGACCAGCAAAAACGGGTAACGATGCGGCAGATACTTGAGAACCTCGCAGATATCCATGCTATTCAATTTTTTATTCTCGATTATGCCCTGGGAAGAAATTCCGTGTGCGCTTTGTGTTATTCATTTTTTGCCGCCAATGCCTTCTCCAAGGCCTTGAGTTGGCGCGCCATTTCATCGAGCCGGCAAAGTCTGGCGTAGTTCTTGTTCCATAGGTGATTCGTTTGTGCAGGCAGGCCGGAGGAATAGACACCGGGTTCTAAAATCGATTTACTGACCATTGTCATGCCTGTCACATGGACATCATCGGCGATCTCAAGATGTCCACCAATCCCCACACCTCCGCCCATCGTGCAACGCCTGCCGATCTTCGCGCTACCGGCAATACCGACACAGCCGGCGATGGCCGTATGCGCGCCGATGTGCACGTTGTGCGCGACATGAATCTGATTATCGAGCTTGACGCCATCCTCGATGACCGTATCACCCAGCGCCCCGCGATCAATCGTAGTATTTGCACCGATTTCCACATCATCGCCGATGCGCACCTTGCCCAATTGCGGAATCTTGACCCAGATTCCCTTGTCGTTGGCCAGGCCAAAACCATCGCTGCCGATGACTGCGCCCGGATGAATCACGGCGCGTCGCCCGATCTGCGTGGCATGACACAGCGTGACACGTGCCACTAGATGGCTATGCTCACCGATAATAGTGTTTTCTCCGATGATGCATCCAGGTCCGATAATGGAGTTGGCAGCAATTTCCGCGCCCGCCTCAATCACGCATTGTGCGCCGATGGCAACGCTTGCATGGATTCGGCTGGATGCATGAATGCTGGCACTGGGATGAATACCCGGCGCCGGCATGAGCGGTGGATGGAGGAGCGTCGCCGCATGGGCATAACTAACCACCGGATTGGCAACTACCAGAGAACTTACGGGGCAATTGTCGCGGTCAGCAAGCGTCAGGATAACTGCAGAGGCTTGCGTTTTGGATAAATATTTTCGGTAGCGCGGATCCGCAAGAAAGGCGATCTCACCGGTTCGCGCATCCTGTAAGGTAGCCACGGTGCTGATAACGGCGTGTCCATCACCGTGGAGTTCAGCCCCAATCTTGTCCGCCAGATCACCTAGCGTCAGTGCCACCGCCGGTTACCGATGTCATTGCCGGGACGTGGCAGATGAAGCTGACCCACCCGGATTGTTCTTCAGACGCTCCAGTACTTTATTGGTAATATCCACGCGGTCGCTGGCAAAGATAGCGCCGTCGCTTACAATAAGGTCATAGCTGTCCTGCTTGGCCAACGTCACGATGGTGTCGTATACCAGTTTTTGCAACTTCCCAAATTCTTCATTGCGACGAATATTAAAATCTTCGCGGAATTCATCCTGCGCCCGCTTGAAATCACGCTTCTGACTGATGATGTCGCGCTCGGCCTTTCTGCGTTCCGCACCGCTTATGGCGGAATTGTCACTGGTCAGTTTATCTTCCAGACTTTTTAGCTGCTTTTGTGACGCTGCCAAATCTTTATCACGAGGAGCGAACTCTTTTTCCAGTTTATTGCGCGCCGCCTCTGCCTGTGGAGCCTCCTCCAGTATCTTGGCAGCATTTACAAATCCGAGTTTCAGTTCAGCGGCAAACGCACCGCCGGAAGAAAATCCAAAAAAGCTGATCAACAACAAACACAAAAATTTCTTCAAGAGCATTCTCCTAGACTTAAAAATTTGTTCCCAGCGTAAACTGGAATACCTGAACATCATCATCTTTCTTATCGTTTAGCGGTTGTGCCAAACTGAATGTCAGCGCGCCCAGTGGCGATAGCCACACGGCTGACAACCCCACCGAATAACGCAGATCTCCGGCGTCAAAATCCTCATTAACTCCGTAAATATTGCCGACATCAAGGAAGCTGCCCAGCCGCACGGATTTATTGTCACCGTTAAAAGGTACCGGGAAAAACAGTTCGATATTTCCCACCACTTTCACGTTGCCACCCAAAGGGTCACCCTTGGAGGTTCCGGGCGGGGGTTCACCCAGCGGACCCTTTTCCGAAACCCGGGGGCCCAGGCTGTTATCTTTGAAACCGCGTACCGAACGACTACCACCGCCGTAGAAGTTTTCAAAAAATGGAAGCTCGGTGGTGCTTCCGTAACCATCGCCATATCCAACCTCGCCATTCAGTGACAAGGTAAAATCCTGGTTCAATGCGAACAGGGATTGATGCCGATAATTCAGCTTGTAATACTGCAAGTCGCCACCCGGGATAGCCACATCCGCACTAATATTATTAAATCTTCCGGAATCCGGGAAAACCAGGCGATTACGCGTATCCCGCGCGAAGCCGGCGGTCAACTTAATAGTATTAAAATCGGCATCCTGATTCTCGGTCGTAATCGTATCTATAAAGTCGTTGTCCGCTAAAAATCCTTTGTACTCGAACGGCGTATTCTTGTTGGTGCTGAGTTGGGTGCTTTCGTAGCCGAGGCCTATTCTGAACGTGTCAAACTCGTTTACCGGGATACCGAAGTTGACCGTGCCGCCTACAACATCGGTAGTAAAATCTGCGACATTGGCCCGGGCTGCATCGGTTTCGCGTGAGAACAAACTGAAGCCGCGGCTCACGCCGTCCATGGTGTAATAAGGGTTAGTATAAGCGAAGCTGTAAATGGTGTTTACACTACTGTTATTAAATGCCGCACTGACGCGCTTGCCGCTGCCCAGGAAGTTTTCCTGAGTGACGCTGGTGTTAAAGATGAGGCCTTGGGATTGCGAAAAGCCTAAGCCAGCCAGCAGGTTACCCGAGGGTTTTTCCACCACACTGTAATTGACATCAACCTGATCCGCGCTGCCGGGTACGGCGGGGGTTTCAACATTAACTTCTTCAAAGTAGTTCAGCTTTTCCATGCGCGTCCGTGAACGCTTCACTTTCTCGGTATCAATCCAGCCACCTTCGAGTTGACGCATCTCGCGTCGCAATACTTCATCACGCGTCTTAGTATTACCCACCATGTTGACCCGCCGCACATAGACGCGTTTGCCCGGATCGATAAAAAATGTTAACGAAACCTGCTTGCCTGCCTGATCAATCTCCGGAAGGGTGTTGACATTGCTGAAGGCGTAACCCTCCTGGCCCAACCGCTCAGCGATCTTGCTGGTCGTTTCAACGATATCCTTGCGCGAAAAAGTGGCTCCGCTCCGCACCGTCACGAGCTTGGTCAACTCCTGCTCAGGCACCACGAGATCGCCAGCAAGTTTTACATCCTTGACACTGAACTTCTCGCCTTCGGTAATGTTGATCGTGACGTAAATGTCTTTCTTGTCGGGCGTGATAGAAACTTGGGTGGAATCAATATTGAAGTTGATATAACCGCGATCGAGATAGTAGGACCGCAACGCCTCCAGATCAGCCGTAAGTTTTTGCTTGGAGTACTGATCGCTGCCGGTATAAAACGAAAATAATGTAGGCGTACTTAGCTGGAAGTTTTTGCGCAGCTTTTTGTCGGTGAAGGTCTTGTTGCCGACGATATTGATCTCGTGAATGCGCGCGGCGCGGCCTTCGGAGATGTCGATGTAAATGCCGACGCGGTTACGCTCCAGCGGCGTTACCGTGGTTTTGACCTTGGCCGCGTATTTGCCTCTGCTGAAGTATTGGCGGTTCAATTCCTGTTCAACTTTGTCGAGCAGTGAGCGATCGAACACCCGGCCCTCGGCCAAGCCCTGATCTTTCAAGGCGGCGGTAAGTGTGTCCGTGTCGATATCCTTGTTGCCCGAGATTTTGACGCTGCCGATGGACGGGCGTTCAACGACGGAGATAACCAGCACCTCACCGTCACGTTCTAACCGCACATCCTTAAAAAACCCCGCCGCAAACAGGGCACGTATGGTCTCAGCCGAGCGCGCGTCATCCAGGGTATCACCAACCTTGATGGGCAGATAGCTGAACACGGTACCCGCCGAAATACGCTGCAAGCCCTCCACGCGAATATCCTGGATAACAAATGGCTCTATTGCCCAGGTCTGCGCTGAAAGTAACGCACTCAAAAGCAGCAGTAATATAACTTTTCTCATCAATTGATCCAGTTGATTGTTACGATTGCGAACCGAGCAAGCGGGTAATATCGTTATAAAAGGCTAGAATTGTCAGGCCTATCAGCAGGGCAATTCCCAGTTGTTGTCCCGCCAATTGTACCTTCTGCGACACCGGGCTGCCCTTAACGGCCTCTATAAGATAATACATCAGGTGTCCGCCATCCAGTAGCGGCACAGGTAAAAGATTCAAAATTCCCAAGCTGATGCTGACAATCGCCAGGAACGCGAGGAACGGCGCAAGCCCATCGCTGGCGGAATAACCGGCGTATTGAGCGATGCTGATCGGGCCGCTGAGATTAGCCAGTGAGGCCTCGCCTATAATCATCTTGCCCAGCATGCGCACGGTCAGCACTGAAATGTCCCAACTCTTTGCCACGGCCGCGCCCACGGCTTCCAGCGGAGAATAACGGACCTCGGCACGGAGCGCCTGCGGGATTTCTGTCGGCAGAACCGGCGCGGCCCCGATGCGACCAATGGCACCCGTTGCGGAACTGACAGAGGCCGCCGTGACATCAACGCTTAACTGCTGCTCAGCACGTGCCACCTTCAATTCAATGGTGCGCCCAGGTCGGCCACGCACATAAGTCGCAAACTCATTCCAGTCGGTAAACTCGCGGCCATCGGCGGAGAGTATTTTATCCCCGCTGGCTAGACCTGCGCGGATGGCGGCACCGCCCGGCTCCAATTCGCCGAGCACCGCCGGTAGCGAGGGACGAAAGGGTCGGATACCGAGATTATCGAGCAGATTGCCGCTCTCGAGGCCGGTGGCCGCGTTGTCGAGGTCAAGGGTAATGTTACGCAGCTGTGCGTTTGTATTACGCACGCTAAGTTCCACCGTGCCGTGATCCAGCACCTTGCCGATCAGGCTGAACATGGCGGTTTCCCAAGTCGGCGTCGGCCTCTGGTCAACCGCGACAATCTCGTCCCCGGCCTGCAATCCGGCCGTGTAGGCGACCGAACCGTTGATGACCTCGCCGACCAAAGGTTTTATACCCGGCACACCGATAATGAAGATGATTGTGTAGGCCAGGATAGCGAACAGAAAATTAAACAGCGGGCCAGCGAACACAATGGCAAATCGCTTGGACACACTTTGACGGTTAAAGGCGCGCGGCAATTCCTCCGCGACCACTGGCCCTTCACTCTCATCGAGCATCTTGACATAGCCGCCCAGGGGCAACGCCGCGAGCACGTACTCGGTATTGTCTGGACCGGCCCGGCGCGTCCACAGCGGCTTGCCGAAGCCCACCGAAAAGCGCAATACCTTGACACCCAGCTTACGTGCCACCCAGTAATGGCCAAACTCATGAATAGTGACAAGTATGCCCAGCGTCACCGCGAACGACAGAATGGAAATCAACACCGAACTCATGCCCTACCTCCCGGCAAACCAGCATCATGTTGCAGTATAGCTGGGTGGGGTAACTCATTGCCCGGCCGGGGCTTGCCGCCACGGTTATGCTGGGCACGCGGTAATTCTGCCACTGCAATTGCGCGCGCGGCCGCATCGTCTTCCAGAATATCCTCTAATGAACTCGCTGCGCGTCCGGCACGTGCCGCCAAGGTTGCCTCTATCACCCGCGCTATCCCGGTGAACGGCAGGCGGCCGTCGAGAAACGCCTGGACGGCAATCTCGTTCGCGGCATTCAGGATGGCAGTTGCGGTTCCGCCTATGCGCCAAGCCTCCAAGGCCAGTCGCAGGCAGGGAAACCGTGTTACATCGACACGCTCAAAGTCCAGATGCGCGACCTCGAACAGATCCAGACGCGGAGCTCCCGAAGCCATGCGTTCCGGCCAAGCCAAGGCATGGGCGATTGGCACGCGCATATCGGGGCTGGCCAGCTGGGCGACCACCGACCCGTCCTCGTACTCGGCCATTGAGTGAATTACGCTCTGTGGGTGCATTACTACTTGAATATGCTCTGGAACGGTATTGAACAGCCAGCACGCTTCGATTACCTCCAGACCTTTGTTCATCATGGTTGCCGAGTCGACCGATATTTTGCGGCCCATGACCCAGTTGGGGTGGGCGCAGGCCTGTTGTGGCGTCACGTGGTCGAGTTCCTCCAGTGGCGTGGTCCGAAACGGACCACCCGAGGCCGTCAGCAGGATGCGGCGCACACCGACCTTGCTCAAACCGGCGGCAAAGTCACGGGGTAGACATTGAAAGATGGCATTATGTTCACTGTCGATCGGAATGATCTCGGCATGGTAGCGGCGTGCTTCATCCATGAACAACCGGCCCGCCATTACCAGGGCCTCCTTGTTGGCAAGCAGGATACGCTTGCCGGCACGCGCTGCAGCCAGGGTGGGCAACAGGCCGGCAGCACCCACAATGGCCGCCATCACCGTGTCGACCATCGGTAGCGCGGCGATGGTTTCCAGGCCCGCTACGCCCGCCAGCACCTGGATGTCGGGGTTAATCTTACCCAGCCGCTTGGCAAGCTGTTCCGCTGCGCTGACGTCAGCCATTACGGCGTAGTCGGGGCGGTGCACGATACACTGCTGAAACAACCGCTCGATCTCGGTGTTAGCGCTCAGGGCCACTACCCGATAACGGTCCGCATGGCGCGCCAGAACATCGAGCGTGCTCATGCCGACCGAGCCGGTAGCGCCAAGAATCGTAATTCCCCTCATTTCAGCATTCCGCTTAATAACAAGCTCAATACAAACACTGGCGCTGCGGCTGTCAGGCTATCGATACGGTCCAGTATGCCGCCGTGGCCCGGCAATAGCTTACCGCTATCCTTCACCCCGGCTTGGCGCTTGAACATGCTTTCCAGTAGGTCACCCAGTATAGAGAACAGTAACGTGACCAGACAAAGCACGACGAACATCAAGATTGTGGCCCCGGTAAATGCCATAACACCGCTGATCAGCGCATAGAGCGCTACCGCCAGCACCGCACCCCATAGACCTTCCCACGTCTTCCCCGGACTTACATTGGGGGCCAGCCGCAACGAACCCCAGCGGCGGCCGGCGAAATAGGCCGCGGTATCGGCGAGCCAGATCATGGCGAGCAGGAACAGCACGAAATAAGGCCCTCGGCTGTCGCCATCATGCAGAGTCAGCAGCGCGACCCACGGAGGAATCAGCACAAACAGCCCCACCAGCGCTCCGCTCAGACTGGGGGTCCAAAGTGACCTGCCCGCCGGAAAGCGCACCACCCAGACCAAACCGATCAGCCACCCAACGCAGGCCGCCGCCAGCACGGCCATGACCGGCAGATAGGATGCTGCCCACAAACAGAACAGAAGCAGCACGGTATAAAAGGCACGCTGTAACGCAGTGTTAAATCCTATCAAGCCAGCCCACTCCCAGGCGCCGATCGCCACCAGCAGGGCAAGTGCAAGACCGAAATAAAAACTCGGCAGGCCTAAGATTGCCCAGACCGCGAGCAAGATAAAAACTGCCCCGGTGACCAGTCGTCGTTTAAGCACCTTTTATCTGTTCCGCTAACTGTTCTATCTGGTCGCCGGTAAAACCAAAACGACGCTGCCGTTTGGCAAACGAATCCAGGGCATGGCACAAGCCCTGGGTGTCAAAGTCGGGCCACAATGTATCGGTGAAATACAATTCCGTGTACGCCATCTGCCAGAGTAAAAAATTACTGATGCGCTGCTCACCGCCGGTGCGGATAAACAGATCGGGCTCGGGCACATCGTGCAGCGATAGACAAGCCGCGAGGGAATCGGCATTGACTTGGGAGGCGCGTAGCACCCCAGCCTCGATCTGCTGGGCCAATTGGCGCGCCGCCTGGGCGATATCCCATCGTCCGCCGTAGTTGGCGGCAATAATCAATTGCAGGCCAGTGTTTTGCGCGGTTAATGCCTCTGCCTCGGCCATTTGTTGCTGTAGTTTGGGATTGAACGCCTCACGCGTACCGACTATGCGCAGGCGCACATTGTG
>JBDSOT010000120.1:0-14325 GCA_039914705.1 Gammaproteobacteria bacterium
CCCGCGAGCTCGAACACATAAGGCAGGCAATTTTTACCGTGGCCCTGGAAAGAGTAGGGGTTGGTGCGCGGCTTGTAGGCGCCCATGCGCGTACACACCTGACCGTTTTCCTGCAAGGCCCTTAACATTAATTCCACGTGCTTGGGGTTATCGACCGCGCACAAACCGGCAAACACGTTCAAATTATCCTGGCCGAAACGCACACCATTGTATTCAAAATAAGTATCGCGAGGGTCATTTTTGTGACGGCCTAACACGCGGTATTCTTCGGAAACGCGCACTGCCCGCTCGACACCCGGGAGGCTTTCCATATCCTGCAGGATGAGCGCTGCGGTGTCGCCGATTAGATAAAGTTCGGTAAGGGTGTATAACGCGCCTTTTTCCTCGTGCACACGTACCTGGATATTGGAGAGGTTACGCAGATGTCCCATGATCTGTTCGTATTTGGCACCGGCCTTGTCGATATTGCGTTCAAGTACAAGAATCATTGCTGTGATATCCGTAAAGTTGACGTTGGAAAAATTGGCCATTATGTCACATTCGTCAAGCCGGACGTAGTCAGTTCGCGCGTTGCATTACTGCGGCGAAGAAGGTGTCGGTGTTATGCAGGTGGGTGTAAAGCCGCAAGGTCTTTTCATTAGGGTCGTAATTCAGAGGAATGTTGCGGCGGGCCAGGATGGAGGCTGGTGGAAGTAAGGTGAAGGTCGGGTGCTGGGCAAGGAATTGCTCGACGATGTCTTCATTTTCTTCACGCAGCGGGCTGCAGGTTGCGTAAACCAGCCGCCCGCCAGGCTTGAGCAGTTTGGCGGCGGCGGCGAGGATGCGGGTTTGCAGGGAGGTGACATGTGCCATATCGAATGTACGCCATTTAATATCGGGATTGCGGCGTAGCGTGCCCAGGCCCGTGCAGGGTGCGTCCACGAGCACACGGTCAATCTTGCCGTTGAGGTTTTGCACGCGGCGGTCGCGTTCATTGTCGATCACGATAGCACGCACGGTATCAAGTCCAGCACGTTTGATGCGTGGTTTGATATTTTCCAGGCGCTTGGCGGAGGTATCGAAGGCGTATAAGGTTCCTGTGTTCGCCATGAGGGCACCGATCAGCAAGGTCTTGCCGCCGGCACCGGCACAAAAGTCCACCACCATCTCGCGGCGCTTGGGTTCCAGCAGAATTCCGAGCAACTGGCTGCCTTCATCCTGGATCTCTATCAAACCTTCCTGAAAGGCCAGGGTCTTGAATAACGGGACGCGCTCGGCACGGCGCAAACCGAATGGCGAGTAGGGCATGGATGTACTCGCGTAACCCTGCTCCTGCAAACGTGCGGCAGCCTCATCGCGCTTGGCCTTCAACGTGTTGACACGCAGGTCGACCGGGGCAGGACGGTTTAAGGCCTCGGCTAATTTAAGCGTCTCCTGAGGGCCAAGTTGTGTTGCCAGACGGTCGTAAAGCCAGTCAGGCAGATCGGCGCGTACGGCCTCAGGCAAGGTATTTTTATCGGTTTCACGAATACGCACGACCAGATTTTTTGCATCGCCGGGGTAACCGGCATCAAGCAGGGCACGCACGCTCCAACCCTGCGCCGACACCAGGTATGCCCCAACCCTGTCTGACGCAAACGGGGTTGGATTAGCAAACACGTGCTCCACCAGACGCTTGTGGCGCAGACAGCCATATACTGTTTCGGCGATAAAACCGCGCTCGCGCATGCCCAGACTGCGCTGTTCGCGAAAATATTTTTGCATTTGCTGATCGGCGGGTTGATGGCCGGCGAGAATTGCTTCTAGCAGCTCGGTAGATTTATTAAATAGTTCTCTTGTCAATGGGTTACAACTTTATTGAGGGTTAAGTTATAGGGTCCGAATAGCCTATTGCCGTCATTCCCGCGTGCGCGTGGAATGACGGCTTAGTGAGGTATCCTTAACTGTGAAGGTTAGTGGTTATTCTTGTTAATCCAAATAGCGCTGGGTAATTCCCTGGTAGGCATCGATGCGGCGGTCGCGCAGATACGGCCAGATGCGGCGTACCTGTTCACTGCGCCCCAAGTCAATGTCGGCGACCAGCACGCTTGCCTTATCAGTCTCGGCTATGGCGATAATCTCGCCCTGCGGGCCAGCGATAAAACTGGAACCCCAGAACTCTATGCCTTGAGAATGGCCTGCAGGGTCGGATTCGATGCCGATGCGATTACAGGCCAGCACGGGCAGGCCGTTGGCGATGGCGTGTGCGCGTTGCACAGTAGTCCAGGCATCGAGCTGGCGTGTCTGCTCAGCTTTATCGTCAGCGGCGTCCCAGCCGATGGCGGTAGGGTAGATTAATATATCCGCGCCGTTCAAGGCCATCAGGCGCGCGGCCTCGGGGTACCATTGATCCCAGCACACGAGCACACCAAGTTTCCCTACCGAACTGCTGATAGGGGCAAAGCCCAGATCACCCGGCGTAAAATAGTATTTTTCATGGTAGCCGGGGTCGTCGGGAATATGCATCTTGCGGTATTTTCCTGCAATCGACCCGTCTGCCTCAAGCACGACCGCGGTATTGTGGTAAAGACCGGGGGCACGCCGCTCGAATAGCGAGGCGACGATGACGACGTTCAACTCGGCGGCGAGCTTACCCAATTGTTCCGTGCCCGGGCCTGGAATGGCCTCGGCTTGATCAAAGTAAGCCGGTGTTTCCGTTTGACAGAAATACAAACCCTTGTGCAGCTCCGGCAGCACAATGAGCCGCGCGCCCTGTGCCGCAGCCTCGCGTATCCCTTTCATGCTGGCGGCGTGGTTGGCCGTGCTATCCGCGCTACACGGATGCTGCACCAAACCAATTTTCAAGATATGCGACATTAATTCCACCTGAGACATAACCCTAAGCAAAGGCTCATTAAGCCAAGTCTTATTTTAACAGGCTTTATCGGGGTACGCCTGCAATCAATCCAGTGAGCATATACGCATACCGTACAGTGAAATATTTTGCCGTCTCACCATAGATTTCAAACGGTGTGGTGATGGTACAAACCGCTCGTCCGAACATGGACAATTTATTACCCTATTTTTAGGTATTACAGGAGCCTGACTCGCGCTTCTGTTCTACGCTCCAGCATGGTGACGAGTTTCTCGGCGGGAAGAGGCTTGCTGAAATAATATCCTTGATACTGTTCGCATCCTTCTGCCTTCAGAAAGGCTAGCTGTTCTTCTGTTTCCACACCTTCGGCGATCACTTGCATTTGTAAGCTGTGAGCTAAAACGATAATAGCCCTTACAATGGCAGCGTCGTCCGGATCAGTGGTGATATCTTGCACAAACGATTTGTCGATCTTCAGATTATCAATGTGAAAACGTTTGAGATAGCTCAGGCTGGAGTAGCCCGTGCCGAAGTCGTCGATGGATATCTCAAAGCCCATAGCACTCAGTGTACGCAGCGTTTCGGCGACCTCAAGGATGTTTTCTATTAGTGTGCTTTCGGTGATTTCAAACCCTATATGACGTGCCTCAACACTCGTTTCCGAGAGAATGTCTGTTATGGTTGTCAACAGTGATTTCTGGCGAAACTGACGGGCAGAAAGGTTAATCGCCACGCGCGGCACTTCATATCCTTGGTTTTGCCATGCGCAGATCTGTTTGCATACGGCTCTCAGTACCCAGGTTCCTATTGGCACGATTAATCCGCTTTCCTCGGCAAGTGTGATAAATCTAAGTGGAGGAATCAATCCTTGTTCGGGATGCTGCCAGCGCAACAATGCCTCCATGCATGCCAATTTTCCACTGGCCATATTCACGATGGGTTGAAAATGTATCAGTAATTCATCACGTTCGATTGCATGGTGTAAATAAGTACTTAACGACTGTCGCTCTGCAGCTAGCTGATTCATTCGGCTAGCATAAAATTGATAGTTACTCCGGCCCGCTTCCTTGGCATGGTACATAGCCGTATCGCTATTCTTCAAAAGCGTACTCACATTTGTTCCATCTTCGGGAAAAACGGCAATGCCGATACTTGCGCTGGTATATAATTCTTTGCCCTTAATATAATAAGGCTGCATTAGTACATTCAGCAATTTTTCACCCACAGCTCCAGCCCCGTGGGCATGGGGAACATCCGGCAACAATACGATAAATTCATCTCCGCCCTGGCGCGCTACGGTGTCCTCATGGCGTATGCTCGACATGATTCTTGATGCAACTTCTTTTAGCAGTAGATCACCAATCGCATGCCCCAGTGAATCATTAATAATCTTGAAATGATCCAGATCGATAAATAACACTGCTGCCTGGCCGTTACGGCGCTGAAGCCGTATGAGCGCCTGCTCTATGCGATCTAGCAGTAAGTTTCGATTGGGCAGACCAGTAAGCGCATCATGATGCGCCATGTACAAAATGTGCCGCTCACTCCGCATACGCTCAACCTCTGCGCCAGCACGCGCGGCAAATATGACGAGGATAGATTCGGTGGCAGCGTTTTCCGATAGAGGCTTATCGTCAAGCACTACCAACAGGCCGAGTGGCTGGTGCTGGGAATTGAACATTGGTATTCCCAGATAGCTCTCAACGCCCATCTGGGCCAGCATCTTGTCGTCAGGGAAAAGTGCGGCGACGCCCCGCGGGTAAAGGCAAATTCTTTGGTTAATCACATTAGCGCAAGGCGTGCCTTGTAAAGAGTATTCGAAGTTATCAGCAAAACTGCTATCCGCCCATATGGAGAGGGTGCGCACTCGCTGGTTCAATGGTTCTATCAGTTCGCCCACGAAGGCATACTTCATTCCCAGCGCCATTGTCAACTGGTGTACCAATGAACGAAAAAACTCTTCACCCACTGCGGTGGTTCCGCTGGCAACGCTGCGCAGTATCCACTCGCTTTTGCGCAGTGTCGCCTCGGCCCGTTGTTTTTCCTCGTGCATGAAATCCAGCTTCGCGAGCAGCGCGCGCATGGCAAAGTATAATATGGTCCCGAAAAGCAGGCTTATAAGCCCTATAAGTAAGCTTTGATAGATAATGGGGCGCATAGAACGGCTGATCTTGATAATCCCAACGACATTGCCTGCATCAAAAATTTTTGCTGTCTTAGCGATGATAGGGGGTGCCAGCGTATCCTTGTTCTCTGCTACCAAGGTTCCCGCCTGATTAAATACCTGTCGATATTCTCGCCAATTGCCTTCTCTGGGTCTATGCGCAAGCAACTCTTGCAGCCGCATATACTCAAATTGCCACATCTCGGGGTTTTTATTGATCAGGCCACTGATCTGGCGTCCATTGATTTCTGCTTCAATGGTCAACGACGCCTGCTCATAACGGTAACTAAGCCCCGTATAAAACACAGGGGGGGCAATGGCTACAATTATGGAAATCGCCATTGCCATCCAAGAGATCATAGGATGCCATGCGGGTGGGTTATCCAAGCGAATCAATTGTTCACTTCCTACTGACATAATGACCTGTCTGCTCCAATATTTTGCGTCCGTTCAGAGACTGCACAAACTTCACAAACTCGCGCGCAGTTTTAGAAGACTGTTGAGTGAGTAGCATCGATAGGTTTTTGGTGTAGCGGTAGGTGCCATTGGCAAGTGTTTCTACACTCGGCGTTACTCCCTCAAGGGATAGTATATTCAGTGCCCGCTTTTCCGAAAGGACAAGTGCTAATGTTGATGTACCAAAACTATTGGGCAAGTGCTCGATCGCATCTGCGCTATCAATGTCTGTAGCTGCCATAACCATGCCTTCGCGCTTCAAGCCAAATTTCACAGCTTGTTTGATTGCGGGTGATATGCTTGAAAGTAATTCGATATCGGATTCACTGGCCGGTCTTAGAATCACGCGAATAAGAGCACCATCAGGCCAGGCAGTTTGGTTACCACCATAGATTTCAGCAACCTGCTCTAGACTCACATTAGAAATAGGCACTTTACTATGGGTAGCAAAAAGGAAAGGGGTTTTGCCGTATTCGATTACCACCTGTCCCGGTTGCGCCTCTTTTGCCCTCAAATCTCTGCCAATGACGGCAATGTCCAAAGCCCCGGCTTGCAGAGCCTTTATGCCGCCACCGCTGCCCAGGCTGGGTATGATTTTGATGGTGTGACCGGGGTTAGATTGGGTGTAGGCCTCACCTAATAATCGCATAGTGCCTAAAGCTGCGCCGGTTCCACCGATACGAATTGTATCGGCCACTGTGTTTCCGCATAAGCCAAGGGTCAGCAATATTGTTAAACAAAAGACAGCATACCTATTGTTTTGCATAGCTAAAGAGTCTCTTGATGCAAACGTACCTGATATCTTGCGCGTTACGTTAAGGGATAACAGCAATTACTATGCCGAACGATCCTTGTGATTGGGTTTAAGGGCGAACATGGACTCCCGGTTGGTTAGCGGGTAACTGCATAGTGACGCAGTGCAGGCTGCCGTATTGCATGATAAGCGGCAGGCAAGGCACGCCGATAATTTGATGCTGAGGAAAGCAACGTTGCAGACAAGCCAGCGCCGCTGCATCGGAGGGGTCTGCGTAGGTGGGTGCCAGCACCGCGCCGTTGGTGATCAAAAAATTTGCATAACTCGCAGGCAGGCGCTGGCCAGTAGCATCGTACTTGGCCTGCGGCCAGGGTAACGGCACCAGTTGGTAAGGGTTGCCTTGCGCCGTACGAAAGCCTTGCAGTTCGGTCTGCATGGCCTGCAAATCCGCATAATGTTCATCATCCGGGTCATCGCAGGCCACATAAGCGATGGTGCTGGAATTGCAGAAACGCGCAAGGGTATCGATGTGGCTGTCGGTGTCATCGCCGGCCAAGTGGCCGTGCTCCAGCCAGAGCACGCGTTTTATGCCAAATAACTCGCGTAATTTCAATTCAATCTGGCGGCGGTCAAGTTGAGGGTTACGCTGTGGCGAAAGCAGGCATTGCGTCGTAGTAAGCAGCGTACCTGCGCCATCAACCTCAATGCTGCCGCCTTCCAGGACCAGATCAATCGGCTCCAGCGGTGTATTTCCGAATGCACCCTGTGCATGCAGCGCGCGCGTGATCCGGTCGTCAAGGCTGCTATCGAACTTTCCGCCCCAGCCGTTAAAGGTAAAATCCAGCAGTTGCGGGACACCGCTACGCAGCACGGTAATCGGACCATGATCACGCACCCAGCTATCGTTGGAAGGGACTATATAGGTAGCCAGCGCTGCGCTGTTAATCCCCTTCTGAGCAAGCAGCGTACGGATGTGCCGCTCATGCGCTGCATCATAACAACTGATGATCAAGCCTTGCCTGAGGGCAATCTGATGTGCGATTTCTACAAATACCGGCTCGACTTGCGCAAGCCAGGGCGCCCAATCGCCATGCCCATGAGGCCAGGTCAGCATTACCGCCTGCTGTGCCTCCCATTCTGCGGGCAGGCGGTTTTGATAGTAGCTAGTCATATATTCTCTGTCCGCTTGCTGTGTTTATACGCTGGAATGGTTATTCGGCTATTGACTGATGGTCATGGCAACGCTGCCTTAAGGAGCGTTTTTGCTCCGATTATGATTTAATGCAGCCCACATGTTTAGACCCTTAGAATTGTTTATCGGCCTGCGTTATACGCGCGCCAAACGCCGCAACCACTTCATCTCGTTCATCTCCCTGACCTCCATGCTGGGCATTGCCCTGGGTGTTACGGCGCTGATCACGGTGCTGTCGGTGATGAACGGCTTTCAGAAAGAGGTGCGCGACAGCATTCTCGGCATGGCATCGCATTCTACCATCACCGGGATTGCAGGCAGCCTGGCGGATTGGCCGGCGCTGGCAAAGCAACTGAGCGGATTTCCGCGCGTCGCCGGCGTTGCGCCGTATATTGAAGAGCAGGGCATGCTGACCAACGGCCAGATCGTCAGCGGCACGATCATACGCGGCATTCTGCCGGCTGAGGAACCCAAGGTGTCCTACGTCGGCGAGAAAATGGTATTGGGTCAGCTTGATGATTTGAAACCGGGCGCGTTCGGAATTATTCTTGGCCGCGACCTTGCCCGTGCACTGGGCGTAGTGATGGGAGACAAGGTTACACTGGTTACACCGCAGGCAAATATCAGCCCCGCAGGGATATTACCCCGGCTCAAGCGTTTTACCGTGGTAGGCGTGTTTCACGCGGGCAATAATGAATACGATGGTACGCTGGCACTGCTGCACATGCAGGATGCCGCTAAATTATTTCAGATGGACGCCAAGGTCAGCGGCGTGCGGCTCAAGCTCGATGACATCTTTGCGGCCCCGGAAATATCGCGGCATCTGGCGGAATCGCTGCCGAGCAATTATTTGGTCAGCGACTGGACGCGTCAGCACGCCAATTTTTTCCGCGCCGTGGAGATTGAAAAGCGCATGATGTTTCTGATTCTGATATTGATCGTTGCGGTTGCGGCCTTTAATATCGTTTCAACCATGGTCATGGTGGTCACCGACAAAAAAAGCGACATCGCGATTCTGCGCACACTGGGCGCCACGCCGCTTAGCGTGATGGCGATTTTCATGGTGCAAGGTACCATTATTGGTCTGACTGGCACCCTGCTCGGCATGCTCGGCGGTATCACCCTGGCGCTCAATGTGGAGACTATCGTGCCGTTTATCGAAGGCCTGTTCGGTATTCATTTTCTGTCGCCGGATGTGTATCTCATCAGCGAAGTGCCGTCCGATCTGCACTGGAATGATGTGATCAACATCAGCACGGTGGCGTTTGTGCTGAGCCTGCTGGCCACACTCTACCCGGCCTGGCGCGCCGCGCGCACACAGCCGGCCGAGGCCTTGCGCTATGAATAATCAAACGGTTCTGGAGTGCCGGAATCTCGGCAAGACCTTCAAGGAAGGCCCGTTACACGTTGAGGTATTAAAAGACGTTAATTTAACGGTAACCAAGGGCGAGCGCGTCGCCATCGTCGGGGCCTCCGGCTCCGGTAAAAGCACATTACTGCATCTGCTGGGTGGTCTGGATACCCCAACGCACGGCGATGCCTTCATTAACGGCAACAACATGGCGCGCCTTAACGATGCGCAACGTGGCAAGCTGCGTAATCAGGCGCTGGGTTTTGTTTATCAGTTCCATCACTTGCTGTCCGAGTTCACCGCCCTGGAAAATGTCAGCATACCCTTACTCATTCGCGGCCATACCCCGGCACAGGCAACGATGCGCGCGCGCACCTTGCTGGAAAAGGTTGGCCTAGGCCCGCGTCTGGCGCACAAACCGGGCGAACTTTCCGGTGGTGAACGTCAACGCGCTGCTGTGGCGCGCGCGCTGGTCACCCAGCCGCAGTGCGTATTAGCCGACGAACCCACCGGCAATCTTGACCATCAAACGGCGGCGCAGGTCTACGATCTCATGTTGGAGCTAAATACAGAGCTTCATACCAGCCTTATAATTGTGACCCATGACCGCAGCCTGGCGGCGCGCATGGATCGCGTATTAACACTTGAAGACGGGGTGCTATCGGAAACACAGGCTTAACAACTCGTGCTGTATTATTTTCCAGACCATGAAAAGGTATTGCTATGCTTGAAGTGATAAAGGCGGGCGGATGGGTGATGGGTCCCATCATTTTGTGTTCCATAATTGCCACCGGGATTATTCTTGAGCGCTTCTGGTCGCTGCAAACCAGACGCATCGTACCGAAACATCTGGTGGCTCAGATCTGGCACTGGGCGAAAAACAGGCAGCTCGACGGCGAGCGCATCAATTACCTGCGCGGAAGTTCACCGCTGGGATGCATACTGGCTGCCGGACTGGTGAATCTGCATCACAGCCGCGAGATAATGAAGGAAAGCATACAGGATACAGGCCGCCATGTCGTGCACGACCTGGAGCGTTTCCTGAATACCCTGGGGACTATTGCCTCGATAACACCTCTACTGGGCCTGCTGGGCACGGTGTTCGGCGTGATTCAGGTGTTTGGCGCGATGACGGGCGGAAGTGTAGGCAATCCGGCGGCTGTTGCCGGAGGTATTTCCAAGGCCCTCATTACCACCGCTGCGGGCATGTCGGTGGCTATCCCCAGTCTGATATTTTATCGTTATTTTCGCGGCCGGGTTGATGAACTGGTGGTGACCATGGAGCAGGAGGCGATAAAAATGATAGAGGTAATGCACGGTGACCGTGAGCTGGATAAGGTAGAGGAGCGGCGGCAATGAACCTGCGCCGCACGCCGCCGGAGCCGCTGGAACTTAACCTGATTCCACTGATCGACATCGTGTTCATGCTGCTGATCTTTTTTATCGTGACGACGACCTTCAACCGTGAAACTGAAATGAGCGTCGATCTTCCCCTCGCCAATGCAAATCCTCTCGTCATCGATAAAAAGGTCGTAGAGATCAGCATCAACCCGGCAGGGCGTTTTTACATTAATCGCCAAGAGGTCATCGATACCGATATCGAGACACTCAAACGCGCCTTGCAAAAAGCGGCGTCCGGGATTGCGGATCCGCCGCTCATTATCAGTGCCGATGGCAAAACACCGCATCAGTCAGTGATCACGGCGATGGATGCCGCGCGCCAACTGGGCTTTGTGCACCTGACCTTTGCAACTAAACTCGCACCCGATTCCCGCTGAATGCCCAAGCCCCGTCCCCTGCAAACTGCGCGTCGCCAGGCACAGCTAAGGGGTGGGCATGAATCCGGGTCAACGCCCGGCTCCAGTAGTGGTAACACCCCACAAATCAGCGCCGCCGCCATTTACCGCCGTTTGCTGCGCTATGTAGCGCCTTACTGGAAGGGCTTTGCGGTGGCCATTCTCGGCATGGCTTTATTTGCCGCCACCGAGACCGGTTTCGCGGCATTGATGAAACCCTTGCTGGATGGAAGTTTTTCAGCAAACGACATCAAGACACATGGCTTGATTCCCGCGCTGCTGATAGGAATATTTCTGGTTCGTGGCGTGGCCGGGTTTATGTCGGCCTACTGCATGGCCTGGGTGGGGCGACACGTGGTGGAAGACCTGCGCGGACAAATGTTCCGTCATTTTTTACGCCTGCCCGCAGCCTTCTACGACAGCACTTCCTCCGGCCAGCTCCTGTCTAAAATTATTTACGATGTGCAGCAAGTATCGAATGCCTCGACCAATGCGCTGACCGTGCTGATCAAAGATACGCTTACAGTAATCGGCTTGATTGGCTGGATGCTTTATTTGAATACGCTGCTCGCCGCCGTGTTTCTGTTGATTGGACCGCTCGTCGGTTTCATTGTGTTGTTTATCAACAAGCGTTTCCGGCACATCAGTGCGCGCATACAGGCCGCAATGGGTAACGTCACGCATGTCTCGGAACAGGCTATTCTCGGCAATCGCGTTATCAAGATTTTTGGCGGCGAGCACTATGAGATAAATCAGTTTGAACGCGCCAATCAAGACAATCGTCGCTTGAGTCTTAAAATGGCGGCGACCAGTGCATCGAGCATCGGCCTGATTCAATTGATTGCCGCCAGTGCCCTCGCCGGTATTATTTTTCTCGCCACACTCGATTCAGCCGTGACCAAAATCAGCGCCGGCGGTTTTATTTCATTCGTAGTCGCGATGGTTATGCTGCTGGGTCCCTTAAGACGCATCACCACGATTAATTCATCCGTGCAAACCGGCATTTCTGCCGCGCAGAGTATTTTTGCCTTGCTCGACAGCGAAGCTGAGATCGACAGTGGCACGCAACATCTGGCGCGCGCGCAAGGCGCTGTGGAATATTCGCAGGTATCGTTTACCTACGCCGCTGACAAGGGCCAGATTCTGCACGACATCAGCTTTACGGCAGAACCCGGGCAGAAGATAGCACTCGTGGGGCGTTCAGGGAGTGGCAAGTCAACCCTGGTCAGTCTGTTGCCGCGTTTTTACAATGTCGGCTCCGGAGGCATTTTGCTGGACGGACACGATATCCGCGATCTGCGCCTCAGTGATCTGCGTAATCAGATTGCGCTGGTGAGTCAGGACGTTATCTTATTTAACGATACCATTGCGAATAATATTGCTTACGGATCGCTGCATGGCACCGACGAGCAAAAAATTACCGAGGCGGCCGAGGCGGCGCATGCCATGGAATTTATTCGCAAGCTGCCGCAGGGTCTGCACACGCTGGTTGGCGAGAATGGCGTTCTATTATCCGGCGGGCAACGTCAACGGATTGCCATCGCACGCGCCTTGCTGAAAAATGCACCGGTGCTGATCCTGGATGAGGCTACTTCATCGCTCGATAGCGAATCGGAGCGCCATATTCAGGCCGGCCTTGAACGATTGATGCATAAGCGCACAACACTGATAATCGCGCATCGGCTCTCCACGATTGAACGGGCGGATCTGATTATTGTGTTGCACGAGGGACGTATGGTCGAGATGGGCAGGCATGCCACACTGCTTTCACAAAACGGACACTACGCCGCGCTGCACAAGATGCAGTTTGATTTCTCCGGCCAAGCGTAGCTATAAAATCGGCGCGGTTCACGCATGTCCGGCATAAAAAATCTGAGCCGTTACTGGTACGATAAAAATTTTGTGGCGCTTGCGCTACTGCCGTTGTCATGGCTGTTTCGTTTACTGGCAATGCTGCGCCGTGCGGCCTATAAGCAAGGGCTGTTAAAAGTTTGGCAAGCGCCAATGCCCATCATTGTGGTCGGTAATATTACGGTGGGTGGAAGCGGAAAGACCCCGCTGGTGATCTGGCTCGCGGAATTTCTTAAACACAATGGTCGCCTGCCCGGAATTATCAGTCGTGGTTACGGCGGCACAGCGAACAGCTTTCCTCAACAGGTATACGCAAACAGCGACCCGTATGTGGTTGGCGATGAGCCAGTGTTGATGGCACAACGCACCGGCTGTCCGATCGTGATTGATCCTGATCGTGCACGAGCGGCGCGTGCCCTGATCGACCGATGCGATGTGCTAATCTCGGATGATGGGCTGCAACATCATGCCTTGGGACGCACCGTGGAGATCGCCGTAATCGACGCCGTGCGCGTCTTCGGCAATGGTTACTGTTTACCAGCCGGGCCGTTGCGCGAACCACCCGGCCGTCTTCGCAGTGTTGATTTTGTGGTGAGTAATGGTGCGCTCAGGGCCACGCAGCTGCAGGTAAGCATCGACATAATCGTGATGAATCTAGTGGGCCATGCCATAATTAATTTGCGCGATGATACTCTGGCAAGATCACCCAAAGATTTTAAAACTGGTGCAGTGCATGCGGTTGCAGGCATTGGTAACCCGAAGCGCTTTTTTGCCTATCTGCGCAGCCTTGGCCTGGAGATTATCGAGCATGCATTTCCCGATCATCACCGGTTTGTCCGTGAAGATTTATATTTTGGGGATGATCTGGCCACCATCATGACCGAAAAGGATGCCGTAAAATGCCGCAACTTTGCCCAGCCGAAACACTGGTATCTGCCGGTCGAAGCAAAGCTTGGCGAGAATTTTGGTGAACGCCTGCTTGGGTTATTAACGAGGAAATAACATGGATAAAAAACTGCTTGAAATACTTGTGTGTCCAATTTGCAAAGGGCCGCTCGTATTTAAAAAACCGTCAGCGGAGCTCATCTGCAAGGCCGACCGCCTGGCCTATCCGATACGCGATGATATTCCCGTTATGTTAGAACAGGAGGCCCGCCAACTGGGCGCGGAAGAAGAAGTTTAATGGACTTCAGTGTGATCATCCCGGCGCGTTATGCATCCAGCCGCCTGCCGGGAAAGCCACTGCGCAGGATTAACGGCAAACCCTTGCTGCAATATGTATTTGAATGCGCGCAGCATTGTGGTGCGCAGCAGGTAGTGGTGGCTACCGACGATGTGCGCATACGCGATGTTGCCGAGGGTTTTGGCGCGCAGGTTTGCATGACTTCGCCCACGCATCGCTCGGGGACTGATCGCCTGGCCGAGGTCGTTGATCAATTGAACTTGCGCAACGAGCAAATCGTGGTGAATTTGCAGGGCGATGAGCCGTTAATGCCGGTAAGTCTTATTCAGCAGGTGGCAACTAATCTACATCTCCAGGTGCAGGCCAGCGTAGCCACTTTGTGCGAGCCGATAAGAACTGCCGCTGATTTATTCAGTCCCAATATTACCAAGGTGGTAATGGACAGCGTGGGGCACGCGCTGTATTTCAGCAGGGCACCCATCCCCTGGGACCGCACCGCCTTCTCAGCTAATCCTCACGATTTGCCGCTGAATTCTTCTTATCATCGGCATATTGGTCTGTACGCCTATCGCGTCAATTTTCTCAGAGAATTTGTGCAGTGGCCGGTGTGTGCCCTGGAAAAGGCAGAGTCCCTTGAACAGTTGCGAGTTTTGTGGAATGGCAGAAAGATTCATGTCGGACTGGCAGTAGCCACGCCTGGCCCTGGCGTGGACACCGAAGAGGATGTTGCAAGAGTTGAGTTGCT
>JBDSOT010000128.1:0-8454 GCA_039914705.1 Gammaproteobacteria bacterium
AATCAATAAATCCGCTACGTAATTGAGGTAATTTTTTTCCCGATCATTTACCAGCCGCGACTTTTCCCCACGCGAACGCGGCGCTCTTCATTGCCGGCACCCATTTCCCCGGTCCTCGGGTAACACGATAGATACGGTAGCGCAGTTCCCGGATAGCGGCACCCAACCAGAGCATCCAAAATCTATTTGATGTCGCTTTCGGGTGATCGCCTTTCAGATTTTTGCCGTGCATCCACCCCTGACCTTTATAGTAGGCGCGCAAATAGGTAATGGTTTGTCTGGCACGCGGGATCCAATGATCAACCGCAGCTGACGGCACCCAACGGCCGCTACCACCCTCCGCCAGAATCGCCCGCATTACGACAGTTTCTTCGTCGGTAATAATTAATTTGCCTGGGCGTGTGCCCAGTTCTGTGTTGTAGCGGAAATGGCGCTGCTCCTGTGTGCGCACTGCAAAATTTGCCCCATACGGAAGCTCTGTCGGCGTCATTGAAACCATAGAGGAATTTACATCGCGGGTCGCGAAGGCGGCGTCTACATATGGTAATGCACTCGGCAGCCAGGCCGGTGATTCCGCTTCGAACCTGGGAATTATGCTACCGCCAAAAATGCCGGCCTCTGGCCACCTGGTGAAGGCGCGTTCGTATTCTACGATCCAACCCTTACCTACTATCACATCATCATCCGTCCAGATAATATAATCACCTAAGGCATTGTCAATTGCTGCATTGCGCGCATTGGACAGGCCAGGCTTAGGCTCATGAACAAGCCTGATCGGCAGACGTTCGATAAATTGATGCACGACAGCATCCGTGCCGTCCGTGCAGTTATTATTAACGACGATTATTTCCCAATCGGAATTCTGGGGCGCGCTTGCCTGATGAATTGAGGCGAGGGCCTGACCCAGTAAGGCCTCCCGATTCCAGGTGCATATTGCAATTGTTAATTTCACCAAACGTATCCTTACGAAAATTAGTGAACCTTGCGCACCAGTATAAACGACAATATAAAGAATACACTGACCGGTAAAAGTGCGCTTAGCACCGGATTAAAATTGTAAACCAGTCCGGCCTGACTGAACGTCTGATTTACGAGATAAAAACCTATGCCCACCAGGCTGCCGATAAGCATGCGCTGACCCATGCCCACAGCGCGCAACGAGCCGAACACAAACGGAATCGCCAGGAAGGTCATGAGTGCAGTGCTGAGCGGCCAGGCTGCGCGATTCCAGAAGGCCAACTCGTAAGGCCCTGCACTCTGGTCATTTTCGTGCAGATAGGTAATATATTTATGCAGTTCCCACGTCGACAGCCGATCTGGCGTAATGGACAAAACGTTGATCAGGTCAGGACTCAACAGTGATTCCCAGGTGGCACGCTTCAGCCGGCGTGTGTCCACGCGGTCTGCGCTGAGATGACTTTGCACAATACCACGCAGCATCCATTTTCCGTTCACAAAACGGGCGTCTTTGGCGTACGTGGCAACGCGCAGTTGGTGATGGTCATCGAATTCATAGATATTAATATTGCCGAGCCGCTGCCCTGGCAAGACGGTGCGTATATTAATAAAACTGCGGCCGTCTCGCGTCCAGAAACCATAATCCGTCTTCAGCGTGATGCGGTCCGACAGGGCAAGCGAGCGCTGCGTCTGTGCATACTGTTCGCTGGCTGGCGCGACCACCTCGCCAATGAACAGCACGGCCAGGATCATGAGCAAACCGGCCTTCATAACCGACCAACTGATCTGTCCCAGCGAGACGCCTGCCGCGCGTATTACCAGCAGTTCACTATTGCTTGCGAGCCACCCCAGGCCCAGTAAACTTCCAAGTAATGCCGCCAGCGGAAACAAGGTATAAATATTTCGCGGCTGGATAAGGAGAAGATATTGAATAGCCTCTGCCAATCCGTAATTACCCTTGCCGATGTCGCCGAGTTGATCCACGAAATCAACGAAGAAAAATAACGCGATCATCACCACCATCACAAGTAGCGTGCCGGCGGCTACTGCCATTCCCAGATAACGATCCAGTATCTTCATGTCAGGACCGATTCATCTCAGCTTGCAACGGTTTGGCAGGCTGTCCGAGGCGCAGCCAGTTCACACCACGCTGCTGCACGTACAAGGCACCAATGGTTGCCAGCATGAGCGCGTGTACCCACCACATGCCGAATTGCCACGGCACCACACCATGGCTGACCCAGGAGCGCGCCACGCCTGTCAGATTGTTGTAGATAATGTAAACCAGAATCGCGACAAACAGTTTGGCGTATCTTCCCTTGCGGGGCGTGGTGTACGCGAGCAATACACCCAGTAAGGCCAGCAATAGCGTGGCAACCGGCAGCGAGATGCGCCATTGCAGTTCGGCAATATCCTTAATATTAGTTGAATCCAGCAACGCTGATGTTGGCCTTGCCTCGCGCTGATCATCTGCCGGCGTCAATTCTTCCTGCTGGAACCGCAAAAAATACTTCTCGTAATGGGTGATATTGTAATCCGTATAGCGAGGGGTCAGTTCATAGCGGTTACCATTTTCCAGTAGCAGGAATTGATCGCCGGTTTTTTTATCAATGTATTTAGTGGCATGTGCAGACGATAAAATATTCAGTTTGCCGTCCTGCCGGCTTTGCACAAACACATCTTCCATCAAGCGGGCATCCGGAGATAATTTTTCAGCATAAAAAATATAATCGCCATGACTGGATTCCTTGAAACGCCCGGCGACAATCGTACTGAGTTCCATGCCTTTTTCGGCGCGCTCCTTGATCTGGTTCGACTGCCCGTGTGCCCATGGCCCTGCCAGCAAGGATAGAAATGCAACGATTGCGGCAATCCCCAAGGCCATCGGCAACACGATGCGCAGTATCTGCAACGGGCCTATTCCGCACGCCGCCAGCGCCGTCATCTCACTGTCTTTATACAGGCGGCCAAGTGCCAGCACGATGGCCAGAAAAAACACCAACGGCAATACCAGCGCGAATACGCTGATGGACTTGAGGCCGAGCAAGCCAAGGACAATATCAGCAGGGAATTTTCCCGATGCGGCATCCGCCAGATACTGCGCAAAACGGTTACTTAAAAAAATGAGTAATAAAACCGGCGTCACGGCCAGTAATGTGTACAACACTTCTTTAATCAGATAGCGATTAATAATGCGCAAGGATAACCACCGTGGAGGGTTATGGGAACTGCAAATACTCGAGTTTTCAGTTAGACTATTTATTATACGCACAATGACCGGGCTTGCTTAGCCAGAACGTCCTGGCTTGAAATCTCTGGTGACCCTAAGCCATATGATCCGGACGAATATTCAGATAAACAACATCCCCACTTCCCAGGAGCCGTATGGAATTTGCCATTAAAAGTTTGAACCCCGAAAAACTGCGCACCGCCTGTGCTGTGATCGGCGTTTTCGAATCAAGGCAGTTATCCGGTGCCGCGCAGTCTCTGGACAAGCAGAGTAAGGGCCTGCTTGCCGGCTTAATGAAACGCGGCGACATTGAAGGAAAGCTCTGCCAAACCTTATTGCTGCACCATATCCCCAATAGCCTGTGCGAGCGAATTCTATTGGTTGGCTGCGGCCCCAGCGCCGAATTCGGCGAGGCGCAATACCGCAAAGTTGTGAACAAGGCATTGCAGATATTAAAAGAAACCCCTGCGCAGGAGGCCGCTTTTCATCTTCTGGAGTTGGATGTGCCCGGGCGCGACCTTTACTGGAAGACGCGCCAGGCCGTTGAAATCACCCGGGGGGCTATCTATCGGTTCGATCAACTCAAGAGCAGGAAGAACGGCAAACCCTACGCACTCTCCACGCTTACCTTTAATATCGCCCAGCGCGCCGATGTGAGCGCCGGCGAACGGGCCGTGCGCGAGGGCGTAGCGATTGCCGATGGTATGGACCTGGCTAAAAATCTGGGCGATCTTCCCGGCAATATCTGCACGCCCAGCTATATCGCCAAGCAGGCCAAATCCCTGCAAAAAGATCAACCGAAGATCAAGGTTAATGTACTTGATGAGGCGGCCATGGAAAAACTCGGCATGGGTTCGCTGCTCGCCGTGGCGCGCGGCTCGCATGAACCTGCCAAGTTTATTACCTTGGAATACCAAGGTGGGAAAAAGGGCGATAAACCCATCGTACTCGTCGGCAAGGGGGTTACCTTCGACACCGGCGGGATTTCCATTAAACCCGCCGCGACTATGGATGAAATGAAATACGACATGTCCGGCGCTGCCAGTGTGCTGGGCGCGCTCTCGGCCTGCGCACAACTGCAATTGCCGCTCAATGTAGTCGGCGTGATCCCGAGCACGGAAAATATGCCCGGCGGCAGCGCGATCAAACCCGGCGATATTGTGACGAGTATGTCCGGACAGACCATCGAAATCCTAAATACTGATGCAGAAGGTCGTTTGATCCTGTGCGACGCCCTGACCTACAGCGAACGCTATAATCCCGATGTGGTTATTGATATCGCGACCCTCACCGGTGCCTGCGTAGTTGCCTTGGGCAAAGTAGCCTGCGGCTTGTTGGGTAATTCGCCGCCGCTCATTCAGGACTTGCTCAAGGCCGGTGAAACGAGCGGCGACCGCGCCTGGGAAATGCCCTTATGGGATGATTATCAGGATCATTTGAAGACCAATTTTGCCGACATGGCCAACATCGGCGGGCGCGATGCCGGCACCATCACCGCCGCCTGCTTCTTATCGCGCTTCACAAAAAAATTCCGCTGGGCACATCTCGATGTCGCCGGTACGGCATGGAACTCCGGCGAGCAGAAAGGTTCCACCGGACGTCCGGTTCCGTTGCTCATGCAATATCTGATTGATCGCAGCGCAAAGGCTAAAATAGTGACGCCGGGCACACCGAAAAAAGCGGGAAGGGTAAAGGCCTAGTGAGCGGATGAGTTTCAGGATTTTTCATGCACTTGAAAACTCATACCCGGTTAATTTAAATGCACCGCATTACCTTTTCCTTATCCTATTCCTGCCTCTAATGACCCGCATCGATTTTTACATACTCTCGGCCGTTGCCAATAATTGCCAGTTGTTTGTCTGCCGGCTGGCGGACAAGATTTATACGCAAGGTCATCGCTTGTATATTCATGCTCAATCGCAGCAGGAAGCCGCGCAGATTGATGAACTGCTGTGGACGTTCAGCACAGCAAATTTTCTGCCGCATGGGCTTTGCGAGTCGGGCGCGGATTCAGGGCTTCCCATTCAAATAGGATGCAACAGCGAGCCTGCACGCATCGACGGTCATGACGGCGATGTGCTGATCAATTTGACCCCGGTGGTGCCCTTGTTCTTTAGCCGCTTCGCGCGTGTCGCTGAGATTGTAGGTCAAGACGAAGACAGCAAGCTCAGTGCCCGCGAGCGTTTTCGCTTTTACCGTGATCGCGGTTATGCACTGGAGTCGCACACGATCTAACCCTGACACAAAACATTTGTCACCCTGAATAACTTAGAACTCAATAATCCATGGATAAAATCTACAACCCCCAAGCCATCGAGCAGGACTGGTACAACACCTGGGAGAAACGCGGCTATTTTGCACCCACGGGCACAGGCGCGCCCTACTGCATCATGATCCCGCCGCCCAATGTCACCGGCAGCCTGCACATGGGGCACGCCTTCCAAGACACCATCATGGATGCGCTCACCCGCTATCACCGCATGAAGGGCGACAACACCTTATGGCAGGCGGGCACCGATCATGCCGGCATTGCCACGCAGATGGTGGTGGAACGCCAGCTTGCCGCGCAGGGAAAAACGCGCCATGAACTCGGGCGTGAAAATTTCGTTGCCGAGGTATGGAAGTGGAAACATGAATCGGGTGGCCAGATCACGCAGCAACTGCGCCGCATGGGTGCCTCGCTGGATTGGACACGCGAGCGCTTCACTTTAGATGAGGGTTTGTCCAAGGCCGTGACCGAGGTGTTCGTGCGCTTGCACGAAGAAGGCCTGATCTATCGCGGCAAGCGTCTAGTCAACTGGGATCCGGTCTTGCACACGGCGGTGTCCGACCTGGAGGTTATCGCGCAGGAAGAAGACGGATTTATGTGGCATCTGCGTTATCCGCTCGCTTCCCCCACGCCGGGCGATCCTGAATTTTTAATCGTCGCCACCACGCGCGCCGAGACTATGCTGGGTGATGCGGCCGTTGCCGTGCATCCTGATGACAAACGCTATAAACACCTGATCGGCAAACAGGTTCAACTGCCCTTGACCGGCCGCACGATTCCCATCATTGCCGATGATTATGTCGATCCGGCATTCGGCACCGGTTGCGTGAAGATCACGCCCGCGCATGATTTTAACGATTATGAAGTGGGAAAGCGCCACAACCTACCGTTGATGAATATATTTACACCAGATGCAAAAATTATAAATGATACGGATTGGCCAATGGTTAAAGAAGGCCTTCGGCATGCAAAACTCAATCTTCGGCGCAATGTTATTGATGTTGCTTCCGACATTGGGATTCCCAAGAAATACTGGGGTCTTGATCGTTTCGAAGCCCGCAAAAAAATCGTCGAGGATCTCGAGGCCCTTGGATTGGTGGAAAAAATACAGCCACACAAACTAACGGTACCGCGCGGTGATCGCACGCATGCCGTCATTGAGCCGTATCTCACCGATCAGTGGTACGTGAAGGTTGCGCCGCTCGCCGCCGAAGCCATCAAGGCGGTCGAGGACGGACGTATCAAGTTCGTTCCGGAAAACTGGAGCAAGACCTATTTTGAATGGATGCGCAACATTCAGGATTGGTGCATCTCGCGCCAGATCTGGTGGGGCCATCGCATCCCCGCCTGGTACGACGAAGCGGGAAATTTTTACGTCGGCCACAGTGAAGATGATGTGCGCCGCAAAAACAAGCTTGGCCCTGAGATCGATCTTAAACAGGATGAGGATGTCCTCGACACCTGGTTCTCCTCTGCCCTTTGGCCCTTTTCGACATTAGGTTGGCCGGAACAAACGCCTGAACTCAAGACTTTCTACCCCACCAGCGTACTCGTCACCGGCTTCGATATCATCTTCTTCTGGGTGGCGCGAATGATCATGATGGGCCTGAAGTTTACCGGCGAGGTGCCGTTTCGCGAGGTCTACATTCATGGCCTGGTGCGCGATGCCGAAGGCCAGAAGATGTCCAAATCCAAGGGCAACGTGCTCGACCCCATCGACCTTATCGACGGCATTGATCTGGATTCGCTCATCGCAAAACGCACTAGCGGACTCATGCAGCCGGCGATGGCGAAGAAGATCGAGAAGGCCACGCGCAAACAGTTCCCTGACGGCATTCCCGCTTACGGCACCGATGCACTGCGCTTTACTTTCGCCGCCCTCGCCACGCAAGGGCGTGACATTAAATTCGATACCGGGCGCATCGAAGGCTACCGTAACTTCTGCAATAAATTATGGAATGCTGCGCGCTATGTCTTGATGAACACCGAGGGCCATGACTGCGACGCACAGGGAAGTGCAAGTGTCGCCAAAAGCAGAATACCGGAAGCGACCGCGCAGCAAGGCGGCGAGGTTGAACTCAGCCTTGCCGACCGCTGGATTATCGGCCGCCTGCAACTCGCCGAGCAGCAGGTCATCCAGTCTATCGACACTTATCGTTTCGATCTCGCCGCGCAAGCGATCTATGAATTCACCTGGAACGAATACTGCGACTGGTATCTGGAATTTTCCAAACCGGTATTATTATCGCCGGACAGCAGCACCGCCAGCCTGCGTGGAACACGACGCACCCTGGTGCGCGTGCTTGAAACTCTATTACGTCTTGCACATCCGCTCATGCCTTTTATTACCGAAGAAATCTGGCAACGCGTGGCACCGCTCGCCGGAAAAACCGGCGACTCCATCATGTTGCAGCCTTACCCGATTCCGCAGCCCGGCAAGATTGATAATGACGCGATAGCCGAGTTGACCTGGGTGCAGAATTTTATCCTGGGTGTGCGTAATATTCGCGGCGAGATGAATATTGCACCGGGCAAACCGTTACCGCTGCTGCTAGAAGGCGGCACGCAACGCGACAGCGTATGGCTGGATAATAATCGTCATTATCTTATGACGCTGGGGCGGCTGGAATCCATTACCTGGCTGGCACCGGATCAGACTGCACCCGAATCCGCGATTGCACTGATCGGCGATCTGAAATTATTGATCCCGCTTGCCGGCCTGATCGACAAACAGGCCGAACTCACGCGTCTGACTAAAGAAATCGAAAAAGTTCGCAAAGACCTCGCACGCGGAGAGGCAAAATTGGACAACCCCGACTATGTCGCGCGCGCCCCCGCGACAGTTGTCGAACAAGAGCGACTGCGTGTCAACGAACAACGCACAGCTATGGAGCAGCTGATTGAACAACTTTCACGCATGGCATCTGGCGGGTAAGTTAAATATCTCACCTTAAAATATGCTTATACGTGCTTGCAACCAATTGACTTAGACTATCGT
>JBDSOT010000150.1:0-2672 GCA_039914705.1 Gammaproteobacteria bacterium
TTACCCGCCCGGAGATCGAGGATATTCGCGGCGTCGCCGTCAGCTCGCAGATTATAAAAACCTTGCAGGAGCGCGAGTGGATACGCGTGGTGGGGCACCGCGATGTGCCGGGCAAGCCCGCGATGTACGGCACCACTCACCAGTTTGTGGATTATTTTAATCTGAAAAGTCTGGATGAACTCCCCACGCTTGCCGAGATACGAGACCTCGACTCGATCAATGCCTCGTACAATATTGAGCTTGATTTGAAAATGCCGGGGCTGACCGTGGCGGATGCTGACGATGGCAACATGAATGCAGGTCTGGAAAGTTCAGAATCCGACAGCATTACTAACGAACAGGCTGTTGAAGACAACGCGCGCCATACTGATGAATAACACGAGTGAAAAGCTGCAAAAGGTTCTTGCCCGCGCCGGTTACGCCTCACGGCGTGAGATCGAGACCTGGATAGCAGCCGGTCGCATCACGATTAATGGCTTGCCCGCAAAACTCGGTGATCGCATCACGGAAAAAGACAGCATCTGTATCGACGGCCACGCACCGCAGGCCCAGCGCCTGAGCGGCAGCAAACGTCGCGTACTGGCTTATTACAAACCCGAAGGCGAGGTCTGCACGCGCTCCGATCCTGAAGGCCGCCCAACCATTTTCGATCACTTACCTATGTTGCGAAATGGACGCTGGGTTGCGATTGGACGTCTGGATATTAATACCTCTGGTTTAATTCTATTAACCACGGACGGTGAGCTGTCCCACAAACTTATGCATCCGTCTACCGAGATAGAACGCGAATACGCAGTGCGCGTGATGGGCCAGGTGGATAAAGACATGCTGCAACGCCTGATCACCGGTGTCGAACTCGATGACGGCATGGCCCATTTCAATACGGTGACCGATGCCGGCGGGCAGGGTTCCAACCATTGGTATCATGTGATCTTAACGGAAGGCCGCAACCGCGAGGTGCGCCGGTTGTGGGAATCACAAGGCGTGAAGGTCAGCCGCCTTACACGCGTGCGCTACGGTACGATCCCGCTACGCCGCGGTCTGCGCGCGGGACGCTGGGACGAACTGGAGATAGATGCTATCCATTCGTTATTGCGCCTGGCAGGCTTGGAGACTGCTCCAAGCGAGCAAAAGCCGGAGCCACGCCCCAGGGTGAGAAGCGGGAGATCGGCGGCGCGGTAGTCATGACCTTCAATACCGTTTACGACACGCTTTATCAAAGTTATGGCCCGCAATCCTGGTGGCCTGCGGAGAGTCCGTTCGAGGTCATGGTCGGAGCAGTGCTGACGCAAAATACCTCGTGGGGTAATGTTGAAAAGGCCATCGAAAATCTTAAAAACGCCGGTAGCTTAAACCCGTCGGCAATCGTTAATGCCGCTCCAGAACAACTCGCCGCCTGGCTCAAGCCCTCGGGCTATTTCAATATCAAGGTGCGGCGCCTGCGTAATTTTTGCACATGGTACCTGCTGCGCGGCCGCCTGGAAGGCCTTGCCTCGTTCGCTACAGCAGTCCTGCGTGAAGACTTATTATCGGTCAACGGCATTGGGCCGGAGACCGCCGATGACATTCTACTGTATGCCTTCGAGCGTCCCGTATTCGTCATTGATGCCTACACGCGGCGCTTATTTTCGCGTCTGGGCTTCATTCGGGGCGACGAGCCTTACGAAACAGTGCGGGCATTATTCGAATCCACACTGGCAGGTAAGGCGCAGGGATGTGCGGCCCTATTTAACGAATATCACGCCTTGATTGTTCACCATGGCAAGTCCATCTGCCGTACGCGACCACTATGCGCGCAATGCTGCTTGGCCAGCCACTGCCGCACTGCCTTAGAGCGTCCGTAGCTTTTCTTATAGGAAGGGTTGGTATAGTCTTATTGGAACGGGATTTACTCCAATCAGGAGACACGTCACGACGCTTCGATCAGGTATTTGCGCAGGACACCATAACCCAATAAATAAATCGTCAACTACTGTCGTACCCAGGACAGACTCATTGCGTGATGCGGTAACATTGATTTTAAATTCACTGAAGAGAGAGGCTCATGAGAAAAAAAATATCACGGCGTGATTTTCTAAAAGTATCAGGCGCGGGTTTAGCCAGTGCGGGAATGGCAGGGCTGGCAGGATTGCCCGGTGCCGCCGAGGCCAAGCCAAAGACAATTGCGGCTAAAAAGGCTTACCTGCCAAAGGTGAAGGGGCCGCGTGTCGTGGTAGTTGGCGCGGGCACGGCAGGCCTGACTATCGCCAAATATCTTAAAAAAGAAAACAGCAAATTCGATGTGGTGCTGGTTGAAAAGCGTTCCTCGTACACTTCGTGTTTCACGAGCAATCTTTGGTATGCCGATGTCATAAATCTGGAATTTCTCGCCCACAGTTTTTTGGATGCGGCGAAAAATGGTGGCTACACCTTTTTCAATGCAACCTGCACGGGCATAGATCGCAGTGCACGTATGGTGCAGACCGATCAAGGCGAGATTGCCTATGAATATCTGGTGCTGGCTCCCGGCATAGACTACGACTATGGGCGCATTGGTGTAAAAGACGCAGACACGGAATATCGCCTGCGCACGGAGTACCCTGCTGGATGGATCATGGGTACGGAGCATGTCTCCATTAAACGTAAGGTACAAAATTTCAAGGGTGGTGTTTTCGTACAAACCGTTCCGAGTG
>JBDSOT010000171.1:0-6253 GCA_039914705.1 Gammaproteobacteria bacterium
GGGCGGGTGAGCACCGCCCACTTACAAACGTACGTTATTATTATAATTCCTACATAAGGGGGTGCAACATGACGCATGTTTTTCCTACATACTTTAGACATTCTGTAAGAATGCCCGCCTACTTTGCGATCTTGCTCTTCGGTCTCACAACACCCTCAACCTTATTTGCGGAGGTTTACCGGTGCGTAGATGGCGCCGGCAAAATAAACTACTCGGACGCACGTTGCAGCATTGGGTCGCAAACAGAGCAAGTGAAAATACAAACCAATACCTACGATGGGTCGGTGGATCGCAAAGCGGCCGCACAAACAAAAAAACCAGCGTCTTCGAAGCCAATGAAAGCTTCGGCAGCACAACTAGAACGAGCCGAGGCTGAGCCGGCTTCCCTTATCAATTCCGCTGCCTGTCGTGACGCAATGCGCAGTTATGAAATCGTGGCCGGTTCCTTTGAGCAAGATGCCGAGGAAATCGCATCCAAAAACTGGCAGGCAGAGATCAAATGCGGGATCGCACCGGGAACCAAGACGGGCAAAACCAAGTCGAAGAAGTAATATCTACGCTAGTCTCTCGAAGAGATTACTTTGCTTACCGATTCAAAAGGAGAGACTTGATGCGGGACACTATTATTGTTTTATTAGTTGGGTTATCAGTATTAGGCCTCGCGGCTTGCGGTGAACCGGCCACGCTGCCGGTAAGCGCAGGTACTGGCCCCGAACCCACACTGCCCGCACCCAAGCCTTCGTTGATACCGACCGTCAAAATTGCCCCGGCCAAGGGCTGGCCCGCCGGGGTAATGCCCACAGCTGCGGCGGATCTTAGGGTGAACGCTTATGTAACCGGCCTTGATCATCCACGCTGGCTGTATGTGCTTCCCAACGGTGACGTGCTCGTGGCCGAGACTAATGCCCCGCCCAAGCCCGAGGACGGCAAGGGCATTAAGGGCTGGGTGATGAAATTGGTGATGAAGCGCGCGGGCGCAGGTGTTCCCAGCGCCAATCGCATTACGCTGTTGCGTGATAGTAACGGGGACGGCACTGCTGAGACCCGCACGATTTTCCTGCAAGGCTTGAATTCACCGTTCGGCATGGCGCTGGTGGGTGATGACCTTTATGTAGCCAACACCGATGCGGTAATGCGCTTTCCCTACCGCGATGGGGCAACGCAGATCACAGGGCCTGGGGTCAAGGTCGCCGACCTGCCCGCCGGTCCGATCAATCATCACTGGACGAAAAATATTATTGCCAGCCGCGACGGCTCGCGCCTTTATGCGACGGTCGGCTCGAACAGTAATGTGGCCGAAAACGGCATGGCAAATGAAGTCAATCGCGCCGCGATTCTCGAAATCGATCCCGCCAGCGGTGCCTCACGGCTGTTCGCCTCGGGTTTGCGCAATCCGAACGGGCTGTCTTGGCAACCGCAAAGCAGTGCATTGTGGACGACGGTGAATGAACGCGATGAGATCGGCAGCGACCTTGTCCCCGACTATATTACCTCGGTGAAGGACGGTGGATTTTACGGCTGGCCTTACAGTTATTATGGTCAGCATGTCGATGTGCGGGTGAAGCCGCCGCGCCCCGATCTGGTGGCCCGGGCGATTGTGCCGGATTATGCCCTCGGCCCGCACACGGCCTCGCTCGGACTGGCCTTTTATACGGGCGACTTGCTGCCTAAAAAATATGCGAACGGCGCGTTCATCGGCCAACACGGCTCCTGGAACCGCGAACCGCGCAGCGGATATAAGGTGATCTTCGTGCCCTTCGATACTGCGGGTCATCCCAATGGGCAACCCGAAGATGTACTGACCGGATTTTTGAATAACAGCGGTGATGCGCAGGGTCGCCCGGTGGGTGTAGCCGTGGATAAAAAAGGCGCACTGCTGGTTGCCGATGACGTCGGCAATGTTATCTGGCGGGTGACGCCTGCGGCGCAAAAATCAACAGCGCCAAAACCTTGATCTACATTACAACTTACAAAAAGCATAGGCTTCACACTACAACTCTTGATAAGGAAACCCTTCATGGATCACATGCAATACGGACTCAAGCCGCTCGACTTCAATGGCAGTAATGCTGACCAACAGACCGCATCAAGCGGACTGACGCGCCGCGACTTTCTGCTCGCAACCCTCGCCAGCGGTTTTGCGCTGGCCTCGCAGCCTATCCTTGCGCAGGCCATCAAGACCGATAGCAAAGGGCTGACGGCGGGTGAAGTTACGATTCCGGCCGGCGCCGAAAAAATTCCCGCTTACCGCGCAATGCCGAATGGGGCCGGGCCGTTTCCGACCGTGCTGGTGATTCAGGAAATCTTCGGCGTGCATGAGCATATCCAGGACGTGTGCCGCCGCTATGCCAAGCTCGGCTATTTCGCCATTGCGCCGGAGTTGTTCGTGCGCCAGGGTGATGTCTCCAAAATGACCGACATCAACGAGATATTGACCAAGGTGGTATCGAAGGTGCCGGATGAGCAGGTGTTCGCCGACCTCGATGCAGCCGTCGCTTACGCCAAGGCCAGCAAGCATGCCAATGTTAAAAAACTCGGCATCGTGGGCTTTTGCTGGGGCGGACGCACCGTGTGGCTGTACGCCGGACACAATCCGCAGGTGAAGGCCGGGGTTGCCTATTACGGTTTACTGAGCGGCATGAAGTCTGCGATCAAGAAGCAAGACCCGGTCGATATGGGTGCCACTTTGCAAGTACCGGTGCTGGGCCTGTACGCGGGCAAGGATACTTTTATAACCATGCCTGTGGTCGAACAAATGCGTACTGAGTTGCGCAAGGGCAACAGCGGCTCCGAGATCATCGTGTTTCCCGGCGTCGATCACGGCTTCAATGCCGATTACCGCCCGACCTACGATGCGAGCGCCGCGCATTATGCCGCAGAACTCGCCCACGACTGGCTGCACGATCACGGCGTATGATCATCCGCGCATAAATTTTTAACCTATGATGCGCTGCGATGTGGTCGTCATCGGCGGCGGTGCAGCGGGCCTGATGTGCGCCATCGAGGCCGGCAAGCGCGGCCGGCGTGTGGTGGTTATCGAGCGCAGCAATCGTGTGGGCAAGAAGATTTTGATGTCCGGCGGCGGACGTTGCAACTTCACCAATCTGCAAACCACACCCGCTAATTTCCTCTCCGCCAATCCGCATTTTTGCAAGTCCGCGCTGGCCCGTTATACACAGTGGGATTTCATCGCGCTGGTGGAGCGCCACGGCATCCATTATCACGAAAAAGAACTCGGGCAATTGTTCTGTGATGTGTCCTCAAAGCAGATCGTCAACATGCTGGTGGAGGAATGTAACCGGCCTGGGGTGCACATCAAGGTGGATTGCGCGGTGACAACGGTGAATCGCGTTAATGATAACTTCGTAGTGATGACTAACTCGGGTTTACTTCAGGCAACGGCATTAGTGGTTGCCAGCGGTGGCCTGTCTATTCCAAAAATGGGCGCTACCGGCTTTGGCTATGAACTTGCCAGGCAATTTGGGCACAGTGTTTTGCCACTGCGGGCCGGGCTAGTGCCGCTAACCTTGAACGAAAAATCGCTGCTGGAGTATAGCGATTTGAGCGGTATCGGCTTGCCGGTCGAGGCCAAGTGCAACGGCCGGCAGTTTGCCGGTGGCATGCTGTTCACCCATCGCGGTATCAGCGGCCCGGCGATTCTGCAAATTTCTTCTTACTGGCGCAGCGGGAGCGAGCTGTGTATCAATCTATTGCCGGGCATGGACGCATTCGTCTGGCTGACTGATCGTAAAAATAACCGCCCCGCCGCCGGACTCAGCACTGTACTGGCCGAGGCCTTGCCTAAGCGGCTGGCCCAACGCTTATGCGAAATTGTGTTCAATAATCGACCAATGCGTCAATATAACGAGGCTGAATTACGCGCGATTGCCGCGCAACTTCACAACTGGGGCTTTCAACCCAGTGGCACCGAAGGTTATCGCACCGCCGAGCTTACTCTGGGCGGTGTGAATACCGACGAACTTTCATCCGTCACAATGGAGTCGAAAAAAATTCCGGGACTGTATTTCGTCGGCGAAGTAGTCGATGTAAGCGGTCACTTGGGCGGGTTCAATTTTCAATGGGCGTGGGCGTCCGGCCATGCCGCCGGGCAAGCGGTTTGAGATAAATCCCGGCAAGAATCGGGTGGCATCGGCAATTTCCTGCGGGCAGAATAGGTGCAGAAAATTCTATTTTTTTAGCCATCTGCGCGAGCAACAATTTCGAACCGGAGATTAAGGCATGAGTGATTATGACCGCATCGCCCTCGTCATCCGCTATCTGGACGAACATCACGCCGAGCAACCTGATCTGGCGACTTTAGCGAAGTGCGCGGGACTCAGTCCGTATTATTTCCATCGCCTGTTTTCTACCTGGGCGGGCGTTACTCCAAAGAATTTTCTTCAGTGCATCACTCTTGCGCACGCGAAGGCGTTGCTCAGTCAGGGTGAAAGTGTACTGGACGTTGCATTGAATACCGGACTGTCAGGCCCTGGGCGTTTGCATGACTTGTGTGTGAATCTGGAAGCGGCCTCGCCGGGCGAACTTAAATCCGGCGGTGAGGGTTGGACGATCACGTTTGGTTTTACACAGACGCCATTCGGGACTTGCCTGCTGGGCGAGAGTCCACGCGGGATTTGTCATTTATCGTTTATTGATACTCACAGTAAAGAGGCGGCATTACGCGAATTTCAACAAGGCTGGGCGCGCGCGCAATTTCGTCAAAATGATAGCGCGACTGCGCGCATCGCCAGCCAACTTTTCCAACGCTCCACCGCCACTAAAGTTATGGCCACTAAAGTTCGTCCACTACGCGTCTTCGTTACGGGTACCGCATTTCAGGTGCGGGTCTGGCGCGCGTTGATGCAGATTCGTCCCGGCTCTTTAGTGAGTTACGGACGCTTGGCAGCGTCCATAGGGGAACCTACGGCCACGCGCGCCGTGGGGACAGCGGTGGGACATAATTCCCTCGCCTACCTCATCCCCTGCCATCGTGTAATACGCGAGACCGGCGTGATCGGCGGTTACCGCTGGGGGCCGGTGCGTAAACGCGCGATGCTGGCGTGGGAAAGCACATCGCAAGGCTACTGAAATGTGTACACGTGGCCTTGCCTGGAGTTCCTTTTGGCATGTTATTGCATTTTTTCGGCAAGGCTCTGCCGATTAGTCTGTTGCTTGGGCATGCCTGAGGTTTCAATAATCTGCTGCGCATTAGATATGGTTTCATGCAGCCCGTATCCGGCCTCATCAGTTATCAATCCCAGCCTGTCAGCTTCCGGCACAGCGCTATCGTTGGCAACGTCAAGGCCAGCCTTAAGCTTCTCAAATTGCCCATGCCCAAGCCTACTTACCTTATTAACGATCTCGTCGCGCGCCTTACCCATCCACTCGTTTTCCTTGCGAGTGACCGGCAAGCCCGCGCCCAGTATTGCGCCAGCAGTAAAACCCAAGGCTGCGGCTAACCACGGCTGCTCCTGGGTAGCACGCAGGATCCGTTGTCCGGTTTGATCAATCCTAAGTGACGCATGGCTTAATGAATCTTGTGCACCGCTCGCCCTTGCGTTCAATTTATTCAGCACCTGATCTTTTAGGCTGCCCATCTTGTGTCTCAGCCTTGAGCGGGTTGGCGGACGGCCGTACAAACCCGGATTGTATCTATAAACTTCCGGATCAAGATCATAGCCGTAGTCGGAACCATCATCACCGAAGCGCGCGTAACCGCGACGCGAGCGCGACGCCACGAACCAGGCCAAACCGATGCCTAATATGGTCACCGGGAGCGGGTTTCTTTTTATGACAGTGCCCAAGCCGATGGCAACATGGGCCGCCCGCCCGTGGCGGAAATAATCCAGCACCTGTTGCCTTAAGTGACCCGGCGACAGCTTCTCCCGAATCGCTTCAATAGTGTCATCTACGCGTGACCGAGTCTGCTGAATCTCCGCTTCGATCTGTTCCATTTTTTGGGTTCCATTGGTCGTCATTTAACTTCTCCTTGGCAAAATTTTATTTGGCAAAATTTGTGTCCCGTTTAACACTGCTGAGGGTCTTTTCCGGCAGCAAATTCTTGACATTCAGATCATTGCGGCCCTTCTGAAATACTAAAACGCCAATGACAGCCACCACGATTGCGACGATAAGTGCGGCGAACCCCGGCGCTACTATTTCGCTAAGGCCATAGACTGCGGCATCCAGTAAAACCATAAAACTGCCCAGCAATACGACCACCGCAACGGCAAGATAAATCATGCCATCAGCC
>JBDSOT010000004.1:0-11401 GCA_039914705.1 Gammaproteobacteria bacterium
GTCCCTATCTGCCGTGGGCGCTGGAGATTTGAGAGGAGCTGCTCCTAGTACGAGAGGACCGGAGTGGACGTACCCCTGGTGTTCCGGTTGTCATGCCAATGGCACAGCCGGGTAGCTATGTACGGACAGGATAACCGCTGAAAGCATCTAAGCGGGAAGCCCCCCTCAAGATGAGATCTCCCGAGAGCTTGACTCTCCTAAAGGTCCGTCGAAGACTACGACGTTGATAGGCTGGATGTGGAAGTGCAGCAATGCATGTAGCTAACCAGTACTAATTGACCGTGAGGCTTGACCATATAACACCCAAGCAGTCTAGGGCGTTATCATAGGTCGGCGAGTGTAATAATACCCAACAGTGCCTTAAGCAACTTCCCAATTGTTTTTCGAGAGCAGGTCATTGACCTGTTCTTAGTCAGTTTGCCTGGCGGCCATAGCGAGCGTGAACCACCCGATCCCATCCCGAACTCGGAAGTGAAAGCGTTCAGCGCCGATGATAGTGTGGGAGTTCCTATGCGAAAGTAGGTCACTGCCAGGCTTTTATTAAACAACCCCTCGATTCGAAAGAGCCGAGGGGTTTTTTATTGGTTTTTACTGGCAATAGTGGGGGTAATGTCGCACTAGACTTATTGCCTTTACCTAGGGCCATATAATCCTTAAACCAAGCTAATTCCGAAGCTGTTGGTTCAAAGTTTCCCTAATGGTGGCTGCGTCCTGCTGTCCGTACAGCGTTTTGAGCCGCTCCCCGTTAGGCGCAAAAAAGATTAATGCGGTAAAGAGCGTGTCATATTTTTCGGCAAAGCCTTTGCCCTCCTGAGTGAAAACATCAGCCACCAGGAAGTTCACGCGCCCTTCATATTCCCCCCTCAAGGTATTCATTGCGTTCATGGTTTCTAGGCTGGCCAATTTATTATGGTCGTGCACCAGAACGAAGGCGCTTTTGCCCTTGCCGATCAAGGAGAGATCTTGCGAGTAGCCACGCGGTAGCAGGGTTATTAGAACCCCTGCGAAGCTGATAATAACCAGTATTATCAGAATAGTGTGCCACGTACGAGAGTTAGGTCGGGTGGCTTGAGCGGGTGGCGATTTGGTTGATATGCCCATCATTTATCCTTGAGGTTAGTAGCGAACAGACAACCATTAAATGCACCTAAGCCATAAGCTTGACTAACCGGCTGGCCGCTTGACCCATCGGCATACATCTTGCAATTTTAGTACATAGTAGGCGGTGCAGTAGTTCGGCTGATTTTTCATACCGATTTAGCCGCCATCACTAATCGCTGGCCTCTAACTTAGCTACCTGCATGGTACGTATGGATATTGCTAGATTAACCGATGAAGCTCAGGTGCCCGTCTCGCCCCAGCGCTCGCTGTCTCGCGACAAAAGTCGGCGCTACCGGACCTATATTTCCTTGGCCATTTTCGGCTTGTTTACCATGATCACCAGCCTCTATGCAGGTTTGAATATTATCGCTACATATAACAAAACCCTGAAGGTTTCTCAAGAATGGACCGAGCGCTTAGGCAGCTTGGCGGAACTCCAGGCATTGGCAGCGCCTGTTGATGCACCCGGCAATAATGTATTTACGTCCAATAATCCTGAAGCCGAGCTACAGGCCATGTTTATGGCGTACCAAGACTTTGAGGTAAAGCTGGCAATAGTGCGCCAAGACCTGCAGACAAACGTTTCTTTGCAGGATGCCCCCGCTTTGCTCCCTACTCTCGATGGTATCGAAGCAGAAATGGCTGCCGTAATGGAAGATGGCAAGCCCATCTTTGAATATTTTTTAAAAGGAGATCTGGCTAAGGCCTCCGAGCAGATGGCAGATATGGACCGTACCTATGCGGCAGCCCTGGGTACCTTTGGGCACATGGAGGACGTTATTCGCGGGATACAGCGACTGCATTTTAATAAGGAGATGGAAGCGGCCGATACCTTGGAGAAGTATCAATATGCGATCGCCGTCTTCATCTTCATGATGATCGTCAGCACGACCTATTACGGCTTTAGATTTGCGCAACAGGCGGAAGTATCGGCACGATTGATCGAGCAGGAACAGGGCCTCAAGCTGAAGCTGAAGGCAGAGCAACGTTTGCACACGCTGATGGAAAACATCTCCGACCTGATTACCTTGGTTGATAAGGAGGGAATTATCCGTTACCTAAGTCCATCCGCGAAAAGTGTATTGGGCTACGAACCGGAAGAATTACTTGGAGCGCCATTCCAGAATTATGTGCGAGCGGAAGATGTGCCGGGTGTAATAGAGGCGTTGAGCCAGGGTGTTCAACACCCCAGACATTATGTTTCTTCGCTGGAATTGCATTTACGGCACAAAGGCGGCTCTTGGGGTATTTTCGAGGCTATCGTCAGTAATCAAAACGGCGGTTTTGAGGAGGAAACGGCAGGGGTGATCTTTAATTGTCGCGAGATCAGCGAGCGCAAATATGCGGAAGATACCATCAAGCACCTGGCCTACTATGATAGCTTGACCCACTTGCCTAATCGCATACTGCTGCGGGACCGCCTCCAGCAGGCGGTGTCCGCTGCCAAATCCGAGCAGAGGTCGTTGGCGGTATTAATTATGGGTCTAGACCGCTTCCGTGAGGTTAACGATACGCTCGGCCATCAAAATGGTGACCTATTATTGGAGCAGGTGGGACAACGCCTTACTACGGCACTGCGTGAGGATGACCTCGTGGCGCGTCTCGTCGGGGATGAGTTTGCCGTGTTGTTGCCACGGCTAGTTGACGTTGAGGATATTACCCTTGTCGTGCAAAGGTTAGAAGCGGTGTTTGAAGCGCCCTTTATGGTAGAGAGCTTTCCATTAGATGTGCACGCCAGTATCGGCGTTGCGCTCTTCCCTGAACATGGCACGGATGCAGACAATCTATTGCGCCATGCCGATGTGGCTATGCATCTCGCCAAGCAGACCGGTAGCTTGGCTTACTATGCGCCCGAGTTCGACCCGTATAATCCGCGCCGACTGACCTTGCTCAGTGAGCTACGCCACGCCATAGAGGCTGATCAACTGGTACTTCACTACCAGCCGAAGCTATGCCTGAAGACCGGTCTCATGTACGGCGTGGAGGCCCTGGTGCGCTGGCCCCACGCCGAACACGGGCTAATTCCGCCGGATCAGTTTATTCCCCTGGCCGAGAAGACCAATCTAATACAATCACTGACATGGTGGGTACTACGCACCGCACTGTACCAGTGCCGGGCCTGGCAGGAGGCCGGTTTGGAGCTTAATATGGCCGTGAACCTGTCGGCCGCCTTGGTGCATGATGGAACGCTAGCCGCACGCGTTGCCGAATTGCTAGAGACGAGCGGGGTGAACCCTGCACAGCTCACCCTGGAGATTACCGAGAGCGCCTTGATGGCGGATATCAAGCAGGCTACCAATAATCTGGAACGTGTGCATCAACTGGGCGTGAATTTTTCCATTGACGACTACGGCACCGGATATTCGTCGTTGGCCTATCTTTGGCAATTACCGGTAAGCGAGATCAAGATCGACAAATCCTTTATCCTCGGCTTTATGACGCAGCTCAATAACAAGGCTATTGTGCACTCGACTATCGAACTGGGTCATAGTCTTGCCCTTAAGGTTGTTGCCGAGGGCGTGGAAGATCAGCAGACTTGGCTGGGCTTAGCCGAGCTGGGTTGTGATATGGCACAGGGCTTTCACATGTCCCGGCCCATGCCGGCTGAGAAGTTAATGGCTTGGGTAATGGATTCGCCGTGGGGTGCTGCAACGCTGAGGAATAGCTCGCTAATCTCGGAAGACCTTAGGCTTTCGCATTATTCCTGAACAGAGCTTAACTGATGGTTACTTAGGCGCAGCAGCGGCCAACGCCCGAATCCGCGTGTTGAGGCGGCTCTTATGACGAGCTGCCTTATTCTTCGGAATCAGACCTTTGCGCGCCATACTGTCAATAGAAGGCACAGCGGCCTTGTAGGCGGCCTCGGCCTGGGATTTATCGCCGCCGGCGATGGCGTTGACCACCTTTTTAATCGTGGTGCGCACCATAGAGCGGAGTGACACATTATGCTTGCGGCGCCCTTCTGCCTGACGCGCGCGTTTCTTTGCTTGAGCGGTGTTAGCCAAGATAATGCTCCTGGAATTATAGTGTCGGAAAACTGCTAATTATCCTATCTTTGAGTCTTCCTGTCAAAGTCAGAAATTTCGTGATTAAACAATGCCATTGTTAAAACAGAAGGCGTGTAGAAGAAATTCTGACATAATGCCGAAACATTTTCACAAAGAATGAATGACAGTGATTCAATCTAAATCCGTGCTGCAGCAGGACATTGCATACTAAATTTAACAAGAGAGCATCGCGCTGAGCAAACACCTGCTGAAATCCACCCTCACGGTCAGTTCCATGACGATGATCTCGCGCGTCCTGGGCTTTGCGCGCGACATCGTGATTGCACGCTTGTTCGGCGCGGCGAGCGGTGCCGATGCCTTTTTTGTCGCGTTTCGTATTCCTAATTTTCTGCGCCGCCTGTTCGCGGAAGGTGCGTTTTCTCAAGCCTTTGTCCCAATCCTGGCTGAATATAAAACGCGCCGTACCCATGAAGAAGTGCAACTGCTGACCGACCACGTCACCGGTGCGCTGGGTGCCGTGTTATTTGGCGTGACGCTGATCGGTGTGGTTGCCTCGCCGCTTTTGGTCATGGTGTTTGCGCCGGGTTTTTTGGATGAGCCGCAGCGTTACGAGTTGACCGTTTCGATGTTGCGCATCACGTTTCCTTACCTGTTCTTCGTTTCACTGACAGCCCTGGCCGGCGGCATACTTAACAGCTACGGAAAGTTTGGTGTGCCTGCCTTTACTCCAGTGTTTCTGAATCTCGCCATGATAGGAACGGCGATCTGGCTGGCCCCGCATTTACAGCATCCGATTACAGCGCTGGCCTGGGGTGTGTTTATCGGCGGCTTGGTGCAACTGATATTTCAACTACCGTTTCTGTACCGCTTGCGGCTATTGCCGCGACCTCGGTATAAGCGCGGCGATGAAGGTGTGCGGCGCGTGATCAAGCTGATGCTGCCTGCGCTGTTCGGCGTCTCGGTCACGCAAATCAATCTTCTGTTCGATACCCTGATCGCCTCGTTTCTTGTGGCTGGCAGTGTGTCATGGCTCTACTATTCCGACCGGCTGGTAGAATTTCCGCTGGGCGTATTTGGTATCGCCCTAGCCACCGTGCTATTGCCCAGCCTCTCGCAAACCCATGCGCAGAAATCCGTCGAGCATTTCTCGCGCACCGTGGATTGGGCGCTGCGTTGGGTGGTGCTGATCGGTTTACCGTCCACCGTAGGGCTGGTCTTGCTGGCAGGCCCGCTATTGACCACCTTATTTCACTACGGCGAATTCGATGCCCACGATGTGGCAATGTCTGCGCGTAGCCTGATGGCTTTTGGGGCCGGGCTGCTTGGCTATATCTCTATTAAGATATTGGCACCAGCGTTCTATGCACGTCAAGACATTCGCACCCCGGTGCGGATAGGCATCATTGCCATGCTGTCCAATATGGTGATGAATATGATTCTGGTATGGCCATTAGCCCATGCCGGCCTGGCGCTGGCCACCGCCCTGTCGGCTTTTCTGAATGCCGGTTTACTGTACCGCACGCTGCGTAAGACCGGCGCTTATCAGCCCTTGCCTGGCTGGCTGATCTTTACAATGCGCGTGCTGATTGCGAATCTTTTGATGGGGGTGTTGTTATGGTTCGGCAAGGGCGACTTGTCGCTTTGGTTGCAATGGCCTGCGGCCACGCGCGCCTTGCATTTAGCGGGGTTGTTTTTAGCCGCGACATCGATTTATCTAATCAGTTTATGGATATGCGGACTACGCTGGAAGGTCATGCTGATGAAACCGGCTGACGATTGACGCGTTGACGCATCACAATATGTTTAGGGCAGGCCTTCAATGGCTCAGCCTTAAATCGAGGCCCTCTGGTTTTAACTGCGCGCGGCGGGCATTGTGCATTACAATTAGCCCTTTGCCACGCGCTTGGTTGATAGTCGATGGAGCTTATTCGGGGTCTTTATAATTTGCGGCAAGGCCATGCGGGATGCGTGGCGACGATCGGTAATTTCGATGGTGTGCACCTCGGCCATCAAGCCGTACTCGGGCAACTGGCGGAAAAGTCGGCCGAGCTTAACCTGCCTTCCGTGGTCGTTACCTTTGAACCGCAGCCGCAGGAGTTTTTTGCCCGAGTCAAGATTCCTGCGCGCTTGAGCCGCTTCCGCGAAAAGATGCAGGCACTGCGTCGCTACTCAGTGGATCGCGTCGTTTGTCTGCGCTTCAATCGTTCACTCGCGGCCATGTCGGCCGAAGAATTTATTCAGAAATTGCTCGTCGATGGTTTGGGCGTGTGCTACCTGGTGGTAGGCGATGACTTTCGTTTCGGCCATGCGCGGCAGGGCGATTTCTCCATGTTACAAGCGGCAGGCCGAGAACACGGTTTTCAGGTGGTTAATATGCACACCTTCAGCGTGGATACGATGCGTGTCAGCAGTACGCGCATTCGTGAGGCGCTGGCACAGGGAGATTTTGCTACTGCTGAAAAATTATTGGGACGTCCTTATCGCATGTCGGGGCGCGTAAGTCATGGCAATAAACGCGGACGTGAACTGGGGTTTCCCACCGCCAATATTCATTTGCATCGGTTAGTTACGCCGCTGCACGGGATATTCGCCGTGGAGGTATTCGGCCTCGAGCAGGAACCGCTGGCCGCCGTGGCCAGCGTCGGGACGCGACCAACCTATGATGGAACGCAGTACCTGCTCGAAGTGCATGTATTCGATTTCGGCCGGGATATTTATGGGCGTTATGTTCAGATAGAGTTTCTGCGCAAGCTGCGCGATGAACTGCGCTTTGATACGCAGGATGATCTGCGCGCTGCGATAGCCAGGGATTGCGAACAGGCGCGTGAATTTTTCAAAAATTATCACGCGCGTTAAAAATTCATAACGCAAAGAAGCCAAGGCTGCAAAATTCAGAATTTCGGAAGGCCATCCGGATGGCGTGAATTTGGTTTATGCGGCTATAGGGCTTTTGAAATAATCTTTATTTCTTGGCGTCTTTGCGTTAATTTTTTAGAGTTTAAATAAGAGGCTGGTAGTGACCGATTACAAAGATACCCTGAATCTCCCGCAGACCGATTTTCCCATGAAGGCGAACTTGCCCGCTCGCGAGCCGGAGATTCTCAAACAATGGGAAGATATTGGCCTGTATGCGAAGTTGCGAGAGGTCGGCCGTGACCGGGAAAAATTCGTGCTGCACGATGGTCCGCCCTATGCCAACGGAGAGATACATATCGGCCATGCTGTGAACAAGGTGCTGAAAGACATCATCGTCAAGGCCAAGACCTTGAGCGGGTTTGACGCGCCTTACGTGCCGGGTTGGGATTGCCACGGGCTGCCGATCGAATTGATGGTGGAAAAAAAAATCGGTAAGGCGGGTGTGGCCGTCGATGCGAAAACATTTCGCAAGGCCTGCCGCGATTACGCTCTGGAACAGGTACATAAACAACGCGACGATTTTAAGCGGCTGGGCATCACCGGTGATTGGGAACACCCGTATCTCACCATGGACTTCAAGTTTGAGGCCGATATTGTGCGCGCGCTGGGGCGCGTGATTGAACATGGGCATCTTTACAAGGGCTTCAAGCCCGTGCACTGGTGCACCGATTGCGGTTCCGCGCTCGCCGAGGCCGAGGTGGAGCATGAAGATAAAAGCTCACCCGCCATCGACGTGAGTTTTGAGATAAGGGACAAGAGTGCCCTAAGCAAAGCGTTTGGTGTGTCACTACCGGCTGATGCCACTGTATATACAGTGATTTGGACCACTACGCCGTGGACATTGCCCGCGAATCAGGCAGTCTGCGTACATCCGGAATTTGACTATGCTTTGGTTAAAACAAATATAGGATATCTCATTCTGAGTGCTGAGCTGGATACATCACCGCAGTATGTTAGGTCATCCCCCACGGGTGGAAAACCACATGTAACTGAAATTCAGATACCACCAAAATATGTGTCTCTTCTTCAGAGATATAATTTGGATAACCAAGGGGAGGTGGGTCGTTGTAATGGAAGCTCGCTAGAGAATCTGCTGGTGCAACACCCGTTCTATGAGCGCATCGTACCCATCATCTGCGGCGAACACGTCACGCTGGAAGCAGGAACCGGTTTGGTGCACACGGCGCCCGGTCACTGTCAGGACGATTATGTGGTGGGCATGCGTTACGGGTTGCCGGTCGATAATCCCGTAGGTGGGGATGGTATATTTCTGCCCAGTACTGAACTCTTTGCCGGTGAGCATGTAATGAAGGCAAATGATCATGTAATCGAAGTTCTAAAGCAAAACGGTAAATTACTGTACGAAGAAAAGATTACTCATAGCTATCCACACTGCTGGCGGCACAAGACGCCGATTATTTTTCGGGCCACGCCGCAATGGTTTATCAGCATGGAGCAGAATGGCCTGCGCAATGCGGCGCTTGTGGAAATTCAAAAAACACAATGGCTCCCAGAGTGGGGACAGGCGCGCATCGAAGGCATGGTGGTGGGACGTCCCGATTGGTGCATCTCGCGCCAGCGCACCTGGGGTGTGCCGATTGCGTTGTTCGTGCACAAGGAAACTGCGGCACCGCACCCGGATACGAAACATCTGATCGAGCAGGTGGCGCAGCGTATTGAAGAGCACGGCATCGATGCCTGGTTCGAGCTTGATGCTAAAGAATTGCTGGGCGAGGATGCCGCGCACTATGAAAAGGTTAACGACACGCTGGATGTCTGGTTCGATTCCGGGGTGACGCATGCCTGCGTGCTGGAGCAACGAGCTGATCTAAATGGTGTGCCCGCCGATCTCTACCTGGAGGGTTCCGATCAACACCGTGGTTGGTTCCAATCGTCATTGTTGACCGCAGTTGCAATGCACGGCACGGCACCGTACAAGTCGGTGCTGACGCATGGATTTGCCGTGGATGCCAAGGGTCAGAAGATGTCCAAATCCAAGGGCAATGTAGTCGCCCCACAAAAGGTGATTAATAGCCTGGGGGCGGATATTCTGCGCCTGTGGGTGGCGTCCACGGATTACCGCGGTGAAATGAATGTCTCGGACGAAATCCTGAAGCGCACGGCTGATTCTTATCGGCGTTTGCGCAATACGGCACGTTTTCTGTTGGCTAATCTTAACGACTTTGATCCTCGTATCGACAGCGTAAGTCATGACAAATTACTGATGCTTGATCGTTGGGTTATGGCAACTACCCAGGCGCTGCAAAGTAAGATTATAACTGCATACGACACATATGAATTTCACAAGATTTATCAGGAACTGCATAATTTCTGTGTTTCAGATTTAGGCGGATTTTACCTCGATGTCATAAAAGACCGTCAGTACACAATGCGGCAGAACAGCGGCGCGCGTCGCTCGGCGCAGACCGCCATTTACTGCGTCCTTGGAGCCATGGTGCGGTGGTTCGCGCCGATTCTGAGTTTTACTGCGGAAGAAATTTTGCGGCACATGCCCGGTGAACGCGCCTCATCCGTTTTTCTGCAAACCTGGCAGGAGTTTCCAGACAATTATTTTAATGAGCCAATCGGCAATAACATGATTCTGGAGTATTGGGAATATATAAGGGCCGTGCGTGAAGCGGTGGGCAAGGAGCTTGAGAAATTACGCGTGGCGGGGAAAATTGGCTCTTCCCTTGATGCTGAGGTAGACCTTTACTGCGATGCTGATTTATATGAAGAGTTGGAACGCCTCAAAGACGAGCTTCGTTATGTATTTATTACATCGTACGCACGCATACATCCTGCGGCGCAACGACCGTCTCATGCCGAGTCCGTAGCGGAGTTCGCCGATAGATTGTGGATCGTGGCCACTCCTTCTGCGCACGCAAAATGTATCCGCTGCTGGCATCACCGTGAAGATGTGGGCGCTGATCCTGAGTACCCCGAAATTTGCATGCGTTGCGTAATCAATATCACCGGCCCTGGTGAAGAGAGGCATTATGCTTAAGTGGCTGTGGCTTTCCGTGGTAGTTATCGGGCTTGATCAGGTCAGCAAATATTTCGCGAGTAGTTCGCTGAATTTGCATGAGCCGATCAGCGTGTTGCCGTTTTTCAATCTCACGCTGATGCACAACCAAGGCGCCGCGTTCAGTTTTTTGAGTCAGGCAGGCGGTTGGCAGCGCTGGTTTTTCACCATAATCGCGCTGGTCGTCACGGCGGTGATTGTGCAGTGGATAAGACGATTGTCGTCAACGGAAACCTGGATGGCCGCCGCGCTCTCATTGATTGCAGGAGGGGCCCTGGGCAATGTGTGGGATCGGATACAGCTTGGTTACGTCGTCGACTTTATCGATGTCTACTACGGCACATGGCATTGGCCGGCATTCAATATTGCCGACTCGGCGATTACCATCGGTGCCGTGATGCTGATCGTGGAAGGGTTTAAAGGGAAACGAAAATCTACCCCAGTCACATCCTGAATTAATCCTGCTTGCGTGTGGTTTTGTGCAGACGAACCTGCCTTTTGTGCTTGCGCCGACCGTACCAGATTTCAAATTTGCGGCGCATGCGGCGCGCCCAGTGAAAATCCACCGATAGCAATATCACCCCCAACGGTATCATCCAGAATCCCAGCACCGGCAGGAATCCCAGCAGGCCGAAAATGACCAGAAGAATCCCGACGCTGATACGCAATCCGCGCGAGGGGTGACTCTTCAATTTATTGAACAGGTTCTTAAGCATGCACGCTTGCTGGTTGTGGTCGGAATCATTCGTCATCTTAACTGATTCCTGAGACAACAGATAAGCTAACGCATGAGTAGGCGTTCGTAAATACGCCCCATAATAAAATTCCTCAAAAACTTTATAAGCCAACACTGGTGGTTAATAAGTGCAACTGATGCACAACAGAAAAGGGCAGCCGGATGGCTGCCCTTTTAAGAGTCAGTAAGACAATGCACTCATAAAATTCAACTAGGCACTTTTTCTTAACAGAACATATCTATGCGGCCATTAGCCAGCTCACTTGCCTTTGTTGAGAGACGTTAACAGATTACTTAACGAATTCGATGGCGATTGACGGTTCAGTTTAAGGGCTTTATTGCGCGCCTGCTTCTTGCGTCCCTGCTTTAATAATGAAATGTTTACCGACTTGGCGTTGAGTTGCTGTGCTTTGACCGGCTTGGAACGTACAGCCTGCCAATGCTGTCCCAGCAATTCGCTTAGTGATAAAGGCGTAGTAGTTGCCGGTGCCGGTGTTGTATCGGCGGGCTTGGGAGGTGCAGCGCCGCGCACCAGCAAATCGCGTAACGGAGTTGACGGCGGCGTGGTGGTGCTTACCGGCTTAGGTTTCGGGGGTGTGACGGGCGGAAGATTTG
>JBDSOT010000058.1:0-2791 GCA_039914705.1 Gammaproteobacteria bacterium
GGCGAAGACTTCGATCTGCGCCTCATCAATTACCTGACCGACGAGTTCAAGCGCGACACCGGCGTCGATCTGCACAAGGATCCGCTTGCGCTGCAACGCTTGAAGGATGCCGCCGAGAAGGCCAAGGTCGAATTGTCGTCCAGCCAGCAAACCGACGTGAATCTGCCCTACATCACCGCCGATGCCAGCGGACCCAAGCACCTCAACATCAAGATCACGCGCGCCAAACTGGAAGCGCTGGTCGATGATTTGATTACGCGCACCATCGAGCCGTGCAAGATTGCGCTAAAAGATGCCGGGCTGACTGCCGACAAGATCGATGATGTCATCCTGGTCGGCGGCCAGACGCGCATGCCCAAGGTGCAGGAGGTCGTCAAGAACTTCTTCGGCAAGGAGCCGCGCAAGGATGTCAATCCGGACGAGGCCGTCGCCGTCGGCGCTGCCATTCAGGCGGGCGTACTGGGCGGCGAGGTCAAGGACGTACTGCTGTTGGATGTCACGCCTTTATCGCTCGGCATCGAGACCATGGGCGGTGTCCTGACTAAGTTGATCGACAAGAATACGACGATTCCCACCAAGGCATCGCAGGTTTTCTCGACAGCGGATGACAACCAGTCGGCGGTCACCGTGCACGTATTGCAGGGCGAACGCGAGATGGCCTCGGCTAACAAATCGTTAGGGCGATTCGACTTGGCCGATATTCCGCCTGCACCACGCGGTGTACCGCAGATTGAGGTGGCCTTCGATATCGACGCCAACGGTATCCTGAACGTCTCGGCCAAGAACAAGGCGACCGGCAAGCAGCAGTCCATCATCATCAAGGCCTCGAGTGGTCTGTCCGACGAGGAAGTGCAGAAGATGATCAAGGATGCCGAGGCGCACGCCGAGGACGATCGTAAATTCCATGCGGTAGTTACTGCCCGCAATGCTGCGGAAAATCTGATTCACTCCACCACCAAGTCCATGGCTGACCTGGGTGACAAATTGGAGGCCGGCGAAAAGAGTACGATCGAATCCGCCATTGCAGCGTTGCAGGAGGCGGTGAAGTCGGATGATGCGGAAGCGATAGTAGAGAAGACCACAGCGCTTGCAGATGCCTCCGGCAAGATGGCCGAGCGCATTTACGCCCAGCAGGCTGAGGCGGGGCAGACTGATACCGCTGCAGGTGGACAAGATGATGGACAAAATAATGCTGAGGGCGATGTCGTCGATGCGGAATTCGAAGAGGTGAAAGAGAATAAAAAATAATAGAGGGCATAATTGAAGCTTCTCAATAATGGGCGGGGACGCTGATGCTCGTATGCAAAATAGCGGCATGAGTCAGCTTCTAATATATAATGAGCCTAACTAACGGGCGCGGAGTGAAAACTTTGCGCCCGTGTAATATCAGTATCTGGGAAGTTTTAAACCGATGGCAAAAAAAGATTACTACGACACCCTCGGCGTTGCACGCAATGCCAGCGAGGAAGAGATCAGAAAGGCGTATCGCCGCCTGGCGATGAAGTATCATCCCGACCGCAATCCCAACAATAAAGAAGGTGAGGAACTGTTCAAGGAAGGCAAGGAGGCCTACGAAATCCTTTCCGATGCGCGCAAACGTGCGGCTTACGATCAGTTCGGCCATGCCGGTGTGGATTCCTCCGCAGCAGGCGCTGGTTTTGCCCAAGGTGGCAATTTCAGCGACATCTTCGGCGACGTATTCAGCGATATTTTCGGCGGCGCTCGCTCGGGGGAACGCGTCTACAGCGGTGCAGATCTGCGCTACAACCTGGAACTCAATCTGGAAGAGGCCGTGCACGGCACCACCGTCAATATCCGGATTCCCACGCGGGTAACATGCAAGGTCTGTTCAGGTAGCGGCGCGAAGCCCGGCACCAAGCTCAACACCTGTCCAACCTGCCAGGGCCATGGCCAGGTGCGTATGCAGCAGGGCTTTTTTGCCATCCAGCAGGCCTGTCCGCGTTGTCACGGCAAGGGCAAACTCATCGCTGACCCGTGCACCAACTGTCAGGGTCACGGTCGCGTGCAAGAACACAAGACCTTATCAGTTAAGGTCCCCGAGGGTGTAAATACCGGCGACCGCATTCGCCTTGCCGGCGAGGGTGAGGCGAGCGAGAGCGGCGGTCCTCCGGGCTCTCTGTATGTGGAGGTGCATGTCCGCGCTCATCCGATCTTCACGCGCGACGATAATAATCTCTACTGCGAGGTGCCCATAAGTTTTGTCACGGCCGCGCTGGGTGGTGAGCTGGACGTGCCTACGCTTGATGGGCAAATGAAGTTGCGCGTTCCGGCAGAGACCCAAACAGATAAGGTATTCAAGCTGCGTGGGAAAGGTGTAAAGTCATTGCGCGGTGGCGGGACGGGCGATCTGTTCTGCAAGGTCGTGGTGGAAACGCCAGTGAACCTTGATACCCGCCAAAAGGCCCTGCTCTCCGAGTTTGAGGACACCATGCTGGAAGGTGGCGATAAACACAGCCCCAAAACCACGTCATGGCTCGATGGTGTCAAGAAGTTCTTCGAAAATATTCAGATATAAACAACGCTCGTGTGCGCAATGTGCGCGTAACGCACGCTACGGATTATTCCAGGAGTGCAATCACTGGCGCGGTTAGCAACGTTTCAATCTAAGATGATGGCTAATACAATCCATGCTTCCGCGAACCCAAAAATAAGAGGTAACTTATGCCGCGCATAGCCGTTACCGGTGCTACCGGACGCATGGGTCGGGCCTTGATAGAGGCCTGTCAGCAAAGTCCGGGCTTTGATCTTAGTGCTGCGATTGCACGGCCCT
>JBDSOT010000088.1:0-2866 GCA_039914705.1 Gammaproteobacteria bacterium
CTGCTTGATCCGGGCCTGGCGTTCGGCACCGGCACGCACCCCACCACGGCCTTGTGCCTGGAATGGCTGGCCACGGCAAAACTCCAAGGCTTACGTATTATTGATTACGGTTGCGGCTCGGGCATTCTAGCCATTGCCGCAGCGAAGCTCGGCGCACGCCTCGTATGGGCGGTGGACAACGACCCACAGGCATTGCAAGCCACGCGCGTGAATGCCGAAAAAAATGGTGTGGCGATATGCGAAGGTGAGGTCGATGCGCATCTCTCGCCCGGCATATTCATCAGCCTGCCCGATGACCGGCGTGATTTTACGGCCGATCTTCTGCTCGCTAATATTCTTGCCCGCCCGTTAATTGAGTTCGCCGCTTATTTCGCAACGCTCGTCCGCCCCGAAAGGCATATTATTTTGTCTGGTATTCTTGCCGGACAGGTCGAGGATGTTCGTGCGGCCTACGCAACGGACTTTGTCCTGGCCCCGCCCGTAATCCGCGATGGTTGGGCGCGCTTGGAAGGACGCCGAAAATCAGCTATGGTGTAGTTATGTACACACAATGTCCTAATTGCGATACACAATTTCGCATCAGCATCCCCCAACTCAAGACGGCACAGGGTAAAGTGCGCTGCGGCCATTGTGAAAATGTCTTCAACGCCTTGTTAAACCTGTCGGAACAGGCTCAGGAAATCCCTACTATCAGCGAACGCGCCGACCATCATGGCGAACAGGCTATAGCGGATGCGCCTCCCACTGCGCAGAAGTTGCCACCGGCGCAATCCGATGCACCTCGGCCGCTGCCATCAACTAATGAGGCGATTACCGCTAAACCGGCTGCTGCAAACCCGGATTTTACTTTCACCACTGACGCCCCTGAAGAACCCCTGAGTGCATCCCCCGAGGCCATGCAGACATCTGAAATTAATGAATCCATTAACACGCACAATGTTGAAGCGCGTGCGGATATTCCGTTCAATAGCCAGCCATCAGCTATCGAGTTCGAACCTCTGCCAAGCCTCAATGAATTCAGTCCGCAGGATGACAAGGCTCGTGAATTGGTAATCAGCGCCCCGAGAAAAAGCGCAGACCGGCTGCGCCGTGAATCTCTGGCCGGTACAATCCCGCCGATCTTCGTCTCAGACCGGCGTATCTTGCCGCGCCTTCCCCAGAAAGAGGTAATGGATTATACGGAACTGGAGGATTACCCCCCTGCGGCCAAACAAACTTTCAACTGGTGGGGTACTGTCGCATGGACGTTCAGCATACTTATTTTGCTGGCCGTACTACTTACCCAATATATTTACTTCATGAGGGCCAACCTGGCCGCTTATCCAACGCTGCGGCCCTCCCTGGAAAAATTCTGCGCTGTGGTAAGCACGTTGGTGGAATGCGAGCTGCCGCTAAGACGTGATCTTAGCCAGATTGAAAAACAGGACAGCGTTGTAAAGCCTCACCCCAGCGTGGCGGACGCCTTGCAGGTAAACATTACCCTGACTAACAAGGCCGGCTTTCCTCAGCCCTATCCCCACCTGCAGCTAACCCTGTCCGGTCGAGACGGCGCGGTGATTGCCAAACGCCGTTTTCATCCCAACGAGTATCTGCCCGCCAACACAGCCGTCAAAGGCGGTATGCAGCCCGGCGGCGGCGTACCTGTTACGCTGGAACTCGCTACGCCCAGCACGGATTTTAAACTGGAGTCGTGGAGTATTGATCTGTTCTAGGATGTACGCTAATACCCTTACCCTTATTTGGGTGAGGGGAAATTCGGTAAAGATTTAAGCCTTCTATATTGCTTCTGCCTATAGCCAAAATGCTTAAAGCTGCGCCTGCATGGCCCGGAATGCGTGTTCATCGCCCGTGCCGCGCGTGTCACTAACCCCGTTGGGAAATTTTTCGGCGATTCTCTGACGAATACTCTCGCGGCGATTGCCGGGGTCGGGGTGCGATTGCAGCCACGATGGTCCTCGGCCCTGGCCACCGCTCGCATTCTCGAGAATATCCATCACCCCGACCATGGCGCGCGGATCATATCCCGCCTCGGCCATGAAATCGATGCCCAGTGTGTCAGACTCCAGTTCATCCTTGCGCCCATATTGCAGCGACGTTAGATTGGCCACGACCGAGGCAATCATTGCCGTTCCCTGTCCACCACCCATCTGATCCGAACCGGCAACCCCCGCAGCACCCACCAACAACTGGCTGAGTTTCCCCTTGGCTAGATGCTCGGCGGCGTGCCGTCCAATCACATGTCCGATCTCGTGACCTAACACGCCCGCTAATTGAGCTTCGTTTTCAAGTTTGGACAATAGTGCACTGGTAATGAAGATTTGACCGCCGGGCAAGGCAAAGGCATTGACCGTCTGATCATCCGCGAGGACATGGAATTGATATTGATAGGGGCCGTTCTTGGCGCGGCTGTTAGCGACAACCGTTTGGCCAATACGATTGACATAATCCTGCACCTGTTCATTCGGATATAATCCGCCCATCTGCCCAGCCATTTGCGGCGCGGCCTCCAGCCCAAGGGCGATTTCCTGATCGGGAGACAGACTGATGTGCTGGGTTTCTCCTGTGACCGGGTTTTCCTGACGCACACTGAAATAGCTCACCACGGCGAAGATAACCATCGCGGCAGCAATGAGAAGACGGATGGGAAGGCGCATATCGTTATCCTTTAAAAGTCTGGGTTAGAATTCATGCGTTCATTTTCTGCAAGACAGTTAATCTTAACGTGCCTTCAATGATAGTCGAAAACTATCATATACATTTTGACAATCAATTGGCCTTATGTCTGCCGGCCTTTTATTGTGTTTGCCTGAACGTGTCCCACATCTGTTCGCAATCTGAATTTTGCAAATGAACTACAAGCAACCAA
>JBDSOT010000094.1:0-5151 GCA_039914705.1 Gammaproteobacteria bacterium
TTAAGCCCGATGCGCAAAGATGCCGGGCAAAATCGTGGGCAGTTTCGCTGCCTGCGGGTGTGGGATTACGGCTTCCGACAATGGCTAGCTGCGGCGTGCTCAACACCGCCGCATTACCCACCACAAACAGCACGGGTGGTGGATCGGGTATCTCGCGCAGTAACTCGGGGTAACCAGGGTCGTTAAGGGTAAGCGCATGATGACCCGGCTGTGCCAGCCAAACCATATCCTTTTCTACAGCCTTCCAATCCGGGTCTTGCAGGTAATCCAGGGCCGGCCGGCCCAAGGAACTGGCGGAGGTTAATAGATGCTTTGCCTCAAATACCGCTTGCGGCGAGCCAAATTTCTCCAACAGCAGTTGAAAAGTTGCAGGGCCTATACCCGGTGCCCGCAGTAGGGCCAGCCAATAGTGAAGGTCGGTCATTCCGGCTGGCACGCAGATCAAGAAAACCTTACGTATTTCAGCGTTTCCAACTTTCTTGCCAAGCTCAAGGATTGCGCACTACATCATATAACCGCAACGGTTTGGAGGCCTCCATAACCAGGGCATAGCTCACCCGCTCAAAGGTGCGGAATACCATAACAATACCGGCAGGCTCATCGGGCAACTGGACAGTATCGTTGCGTTCTTCGCTGACGTCATCGCGAACCTTCGCGCCGCGCTGGAACACGGCAAACACATGCCCCGGCTCGACGCCGTGCTGTGTGCCCAGATTCAGCGCTACGGCCTGATACTGTCCGATGCGCGTAACACCATCCACCACCGAAACGATACTGCCCTCGATAGGCTGAGTCGGCGGATGAGGGAAGAAATTCTGATTAATCGCGCGCTCTTCCAAGGGCAATAGACGGTCGCCTATCAACGCCTCGCGTCGACTGCGGGTAATCAGCAGGGTGGCTGGGTCGCCCGCTGTCTCCAGCACGGCCTCGCCCACATAAATCCCTTCATAGCCAAGCAAGTCTTCCTTGGTAGGGCGCTCGATAGGCGTTGTTAAGTTGTAATAGGGGTCGCCTAAACGGAAAATGCCATAGCGCGTGCCTGGCGCGGCCGGTGTAATCGGTGCGGCGGCGGATTGCGCCTCCGTCAGTTGCGCACTTTCGCGTGCATTCAGATCCGAAGGCTTGGGCTTGCTGCCCACTCCACGCGCATAAATCTTCTCGCCCGCCGCGCTGGCCAGCCGTTCACCGGCGTTCGCCACGATGTACGAGGCACCTTGCATTTCTTCCAGCGCCACCGGCCGCGTCTGCGTCAAGAATTGCTGGATGGCATCCGGTGGTATGGTGGGAATCGCCTGATCCAGCGGCTCTGAACGCACCTCAGGGGATAGCTTTACGGTATCGCCGCGCTTGCTGCCGCCGCGCTCCAGCGTCAGCTCAGGCACGCCGTTCCGGTAGTTCAGGGCGATGACATCGCCGGGATAAATCAGATTCGGATTTTTGATCTGCGGATTAACCTTCCACACTTGCGGCCAGCGCCAGGGTTGGCTGAGGAAACGTCCGGAGATGTCCCACAGCGTATCGCCCTTTACTACGACATAGCGATCCGGATGTCCGGGGGCGAGCGTAATGGTATCTGCCGCTACGCTGCTCATAGTGATGACAACGGCCAGCAGAACAATGCCGCTCCATTGCATCAGCTTCATAATCCCATCGCGACCCGCGTCTGCGGTAAGCGCCCACGGTAATTTTTTATTGAACATTAAATACCCCTTACGCAAGATTTCAGCGCCGGAACAAGCCTCTCAGGCCACGTTAACGCTGGCACGCGAGGCAGGCAATCCGTATAATTGGCTGCATATTAACCTGTAATCTTCCATTGTTGTGCAAGTATTGTGCACGTTTTATGGCCCTACTCGATATATTGCATTTCCCCGACCCGCGACTGCGCAATAAGGCCGCGCCTGTCATTCAAGTCAACGATGCCATCCGCGTGCTGATCGACAATATGTTCGAGACCATGTACCACGCCCCGGGTATCGGCCTGGCGGCAACGCAGGTTAATGTCGCCAAGCGCATTGCCGTCATTGATGTCTCGCTGCAAAACAACCAGCCGCTGTGCCTGATCAACCCGGAGATATTGAATCGCGGAGAGGTTGTCGTGCAGACCGAAGAGGGCTGTCTGTCGGTGCCGGACATTTTCGAACCCGTGCAGCGCGCGGAGCAGATCAAGGTGCGCGCCTTGGATCGCAGCGGCAAATCCTTCGAACTGGAGGCGAGCGGCCTGCTCGCCGTGTGCATCCAGCATGAGATTGACCACCTTAACGGCAAGTTATTCGTTGATTACCTGTCAGGGCTGAAAAAGGAGCGCATCCGCAAACGGCTGGAAAAACAGGACAAGCAGCAGCGCCAAGTGCTTTAAACTACTGTTTTACCCAGCCCTGTATTGTCCCTGATCTCCTTGCCTCATTAACATCTCTGCATTACCCTATGAAATCTCAAGCGCCGCTCAGAATCATATTCGCCGGCACCCCGCAATTTTCAACGCCCGCATTGCATACCCTATTGCACTCGCCGCACGAGGTTTGCGCCGTTTATACCCAGCCCGACCGCCCGGCCGGTCGCGGCCGTAAGCTCACAGCCAGTCCGGTTAAACAACTTGCACTGCAACAGTCCATTCCCGTACGCCAACCGCTTAACCTTAAAAATACCGATGCCATCGACGATTTAAGCTCATGGCAGGCCGACCTGATGGTGGTCGTAGCCTACGGACTGCTGCTACCCCCCGCAGTTTTGACTATCCCGCGCCTGGGCTGCATCAATATCCATGCCTCGCTGTTACCGCGCTGGCGCGGCGCGGCACCTATCCAACGCGCCATCCTCGCAGGCGACCGTGAGACCGGTATTACCATTATGCAAATGAATGCCGGACTCGATACCGGTGATATGATCGCCCGCCGTAGCTGCCCTATATTATCCACGGATACCAGCGCGGATCTGCATGATCGGCTGGCCTGCCTCGGTGCCGAGGCACTGCTGGAGACGCTTACTGCGTTGCAAAACGGCAGCACGACGCTTACCGCGCAAGACGAGGATTTAGCCTGCTATGCGGCCAAGATCGACAAACGCGAGGCGGAGCTGGATTGGCAACAGGATGCGCAGGCGCTGGCGCGCAAGGTGCGCGCCTTTAATCCCTGGCCGGTGGCACAGACCCATCTTGCCTCGGGTCAGACCCTGCGCATCTGGTCAGCTGAAGCCATGGATTCGGCAGCGCTGCAATACTCGCCGGGGAGCGTGATCAAGGGCACTGCGGCGGGCATTGATGTGGCTACCGGGCACGGCATTTTACGCCTGACTCAGCTCCAGTTACCCGGCGGGCGGGCGTTACCTGCAAGCGAGTTCATTAATGCCCACAGCCTGGATAAGCAAATCCTCCAGACCGGTTCTGCGGCCTAACATATGGATGCCCGCGCGCTAGCCGCCAAGGTGCTGGTGCAGGTGCTCGGCGATAAACAATCGCTGGATGCCGCGCTGGCGCAAAACCTGCCCAAGCTGAAGGATGCTGCCGCACGCGGCCTTGTGCAGGAGATGGGTTATGGCGTGCTGCGCTGGCATTTGCGCCTGGACGCCCTGGCGCACAGCTTGCTGAAAAGCCCCTTAAAAGATCCTGACATTCATTGCCTGCTGCTGGCCGGGCTTTATCAGATCATGTATATGCGCGTCGCCCCGCACGCCGCAGTGGATATGACCGTGGCCGCCACCCAGGCCCTGGGCAAGCCGTGGGCGAAGGGCCTGGTGAATGCCGTCTTGCGCACCTATCTACGCAACAGCGTGAGCTTGTTACAGGAACTTGATCGCACAGAGTTAGGCGCTTATGCGCACCCGACCTGGCTGCTCGATATGTTGAAGGCCGATTGGCCCGCACACTGGCAAGCCATTGCTGCCGCCAATAATGAGCGTCCGCCCCTGGATCTGCGCGTCAATGCCCAGAAATCCACGCGCACTGATTATCTGGCACGGCTTGCCGCCGTAGACATCGCAGCCAGCGCCTTGCCGCACAGCGTCAGCGGCGTGCACATTGACAAACCGCAGTCTGTCGAGACACTGCCGGGGTTTGCCGATGGCCTGTTCTCGGTGCAGGACAGCGCCGCGCAATTGGCCGCGCCGTTGCTGGAGGTGCAAAGCGGGCATTACGTGCTCGACGCCTGTGCCGCGCCCGGCGGCAAGGCCTGCCATATCCTCGAATATCAGCCTGGCATTGAACTACTGGCGCTCGATAACAAGGCGCGGCGGGTTAAACTCGTGCAGCAAAATCTTGACCGTCTGCAATTGTCGGCAAGGCTTATGGTGGGTGATGCGACGTGTCCGCAGAACTGGTGGGATGGCATTCAGTTCGACCGTATCCTGCTCGATGCCCCTTGCTCCGCCACCGGGGTGATCCGCCGTCATCCGGATATTAAAGTTCTGCGCCGACCCACTGACATTGACACCCTGGCGCAATTGCAGGCGGAAATGCTGGCTGCCCTGTGGCCCTTGCTGAAATCTGGCGGTATGCTGTTGTATGTAACGTGCTCGGTGCTGCATCGCGAAAATGAGCAGCAGATGAGGGATTTCGTGGCGGGGCATGCGGACGCACAGCCTGTCTCAATCGATTTCCCCTGGCGGCAAGCTGCTCAAACCGATACGTTCGGACAACAGATATTACCCGGTGAAGAAGCTATGGACGGATTTTATTATGCCCGCTTGCGCAAGCTTTAAGGCGTTATCGGCCGGTCTGTACGGCGTACGTCTGCTGGCGTTCGGCTGGCTATGCCTGCATGCCGCGCAGACGCCCGCTGAAGAGCCGGGACCGGCCAGGACGCAGCAAGCGGTAGTGCGCAATGCCGACACCACGCTGGTGAATGACGTGTATGTACTCAACGCAAGGATTGATTATGAGTTCAGCCCCGCTGTTCTGGAGGCCCTGGAAAACGGCGTGCCGCTAACACTCCAGGCGGATATTGAAATCGTGCACCCGCGCAGACTGGTGTGGGACGATAAATTTACCGACCTGCAACAGCGCTACCGAATCGAGTATCACGCGCTGTCGCAACAGTATCTCGTGAAAAATCTGAATAGCGGGATTCAATATAATTTCCTCCGCCAGCATGACGCAATCAACGCCCTGGGCACGATCACGGATCTACCTCTCCTCGACAAACGCTTGCTGACACC
>JBDSOT010000106.1:0-5213 GCA_039914705.1 Gammaproteobacteria bacterium
TCACAAGCGGCTATCCCGGCGCGGATATACCTCTTAAGTTCCCCAGCAGTGACTCGCACCACCAATTGGGTGTAGATTCATCTTGTACTCTATTAAAAAGAAAAAATAATGTGCGCGATGTTTTGTAAGGTGTCACGTATTGCCAAGTTGATGGCGCTCTGCGGGTGCACGTTTTTCGGTGCAGGCCAGGCATGGGCGTCGGGCTTTCGCATCCCGGAGACATCGGTCGCCGGCGTCAGTGTCGCTAATGCCTTGGTGGCCAATCCCGAGGCACTCGGTGCACTGTCCTATAATCCTGCCGCCATGACTTTTCATCATGGCAACCAATTAAGCGTGGATGTATTCGCTATCGACCCGCAGTTAAGCGTCACCACTGCGAGTGGTGAGCACGTCAGCGGCGTGGATACAATCTATGTACCCGCGTTGTTCGCCATGCACGAGGCCGGGCGTTGGGCGTGGGGGCTGGGTGTGAATGCGCCGTTCGGTTTGCAAACTCGCTGGGCACCCGGCACCTTCCCGGTATTGTTCGGCCCGCGCGCCGCGCTGCATCCGGCCTTGAGCAAGTTGGAAATGCTGAACATCAATCCAAATATCGCTTATCAGTTGAGCGACGCCACCAGCTTGTCCGCCGGACTGGATTATTATTACGTTGATAAGGTGGTGCTGAATTCCGCCGGCGTCAATATTGACGGTGACGGCGACGGATACGGTTTTAATCTGGCCGCGTTGCATCGCGCTGGCCCGTGGAGTCTGGGGGTCTCATACCGCTCTGCCGTCGACGCTGATATAGACGGCAGGGTAAACGACACCGCCGCACGCACCGAACTCAATTTTCCCTGGCTGCTGCAAGTCGGCGTGCGCTACAAATCCACCGATGCGCTCGCGCTCGAGTTCGACATTGAGCGCACCGGCTGGAGCCGCTTCGACTCTATCGTCATTAATTCGGCAGCGACTGGGGCCGAGTTGGTACGCAGCACTAACGGTTGGCGGGATACAAATGCCTATCGCTTGGGAGTAAGCTACGATCTCACTCCCGCCATGCAACTGCGCTTCGGTTATGCGCTGGATCATACGGCACAGGACGACACAAACTTCAGCGCGCGCATACCCGATGCTGACCGCCAGTTGTTCAGCGCAGGGGTCGCGTACTCGGCACAAGGATGGACTGTAGAGCTAGGCTATATGCACGTAGTGTTTGATGAGCGTGACTATCGCGCCTCGGCTGCGTTTGGTGCCTACGGCAGGGATGCAAACGGTACGAATGCCTATAATGGCGATTACGCCGCGCAGGTAGACATTGTTGGATTGGGCGTCTCCAGAACATTTTAAGCGCGCTATGTCGTGACGCTGGTGCGCACGTTAAGGTTATAAGAAATTGCCATCGCCAGTTAGCCGATGCCCGGCGTTAGCTGCGTAAGGACTCGTCATGCATAACGTCTATAAAAAGAAATTCACTGCCCCGTTATCAAATCCCGAAGTCGTACGCGCGCCGCAAACCGAGCGCGATCAGCTCGACACCGAGCGTGCCAAACTGTTGTATCGATTATTCCCACCGGGTCAGGCTTCCAGCGCCCTCGTCATTATTATTTTGATTATTTCCTTGTGGTCTTCACCGGAGCGGCCGTGGTTAACCGCTTGGCTCGTGCTTTCTATGGCAGTGATACTGGCGCGGTTTGCTCTCTATGCGCGTTACATGCGCATAACGCCGACACCTGCAGAGGCGCGACGCTGGATACGTTATTTTACCGTGGGTGCCGGTTTAATGGGCATTACCTGGAGTTTGCTTGCGGTAAAATTTTTCCCGCTGTCTGATGTGTCTCATCAACTGCTGATTATATTTGTGATCGGCGGCGTGTCAGTAGGTGCGATAGGCGTACTCTCTGCAAGCCCCGGCGCTTATCTCGCCTATGTGCTGCCCGCTATGTTGCCACTGAGCTTCGAACTCTATGCGCAACACGATGCCACTTATACCTCGATGTGTCTGTTCCTGGTCGTCTACACCCTCAGTCTGCTGGGGACGTTTCGCATGGTGCATCGAAATTTAATCGAGAACATTAGAATCAAGCTCAAAAACGAACATCTGACGAAGAGTTTGTCGTTAATGCAGCGCATTGAAGAAATCAATCAGGAACTCGCCAGCGAAGTCGGCGAGCGTAAACGCGTTGAAGACCGCATGCGCCATCTCGCGTATCACGACGCGCTGACCGGCTTACCTAATCGTAGCCTGCTGAAAGATCAACTTGGCAAACTGCTCGACACTGCGCAGCTTACTCAGCAACAGGTGGGCGTGTTATTTATCGACCTGGATCGTTTTAAAACGATAAACGATTCCTTGGGCCATGCCGCAGGCGATCAATTATTGCGCTTATGTACCGAGCGCCTGGCGCGTTGCCTGCGGCATTCCGATATTATCGCGCGCCCCGGCGGCGATGAATTCGTTGTGGTGTTGCCCAACCTGCAAGGTACGCCGGATGCCGTACAAGTGGCGAACCATATTGTCGAGTCGATGGTGCGCCCATTCGACTTGAACGGACATCAGGTGCATGTGAGTTGCAGTATAGGCATCAGCGTTTATCCCGGCGACGGCGACGGCTTTGACAGCCTGCTTAAAAATGCCGATGCCGCCATGTACGCCGCGAAAAGCATGGTGCGCGGCGGTTACCAATTTTTCACGCCGCAGATGGCCGTGCAGGCACGCCAGCGCTTGTCCCTGGAAGGCGATATGCATGAGGCCCTGCAGCATGGCGAGTTTGTGCTGCATTATCAGCCGGAGCTGGATCTCGAGTGCGGTAAGGTGGTAGCGGTGGAGGCGCTGGTACGCTGGCAGCATCCGCAGCAGGGCTTGCTGGCACCGGACCGGTTTATCCCGATCGCGGAAGAAACCGGTTTTATCGGCACGCTGGGCGAGTGGGTGATCAAGACCGCGTGCGCGCAGCTTAAGGCGTGGCAAGACGAGGGTATTCCTTCGTTGTGCCTCGCCGTCAATGTCTCACCGCATCAATTCAGGCGCGGTAATTTCGTGCAGATGCTGCAGGACACCTTGAGTGAAAACGGACTGCCGGCCAGCCATCTGGAGCTTGAGATTACCGAGAACACCTTGTTGCTGGACGATGCGCATACCATTGATATTCTGCTCAAGCTAAGCGCCATGGGCGTGGGTATCGTCATCGACGACTTCGGTGTCGGCTACTCCAACCTCGCTTATCTGAAGCGCTTTACTATTAACAAGATCAAGATCGACCGCTCCTTTATCGTGGATATGGAGGCTACCACTGAAGACGCCGATCTGGTCTCCGCTATCATCGCCATGGGGCACAGCCTCAAACACAAGGTCGTCGCCGAGGGCGTGGAGACGGTGCAGCAACGCGCTCGCCTGCAAACGCTCGGCTGCGATTACATGCAAGGCTATCTTGCATGCAGGCCGCTGGCGGCGGAACCCCTGTTGAGTGTATTGCGCAATAACGCCTGGCATTTTGCGCACGCGTAATACGCGGCGTGGGTTTCCACCTTGCGCCGCGCATCGACCCCCTGCACACTGAAACTGTTCTTTGCCAAATCGACACATCTATTGTTGTAACGTTGTTCATGACGACTCCTTTTGTTCCGTTCATTGACAGGACAACACCTTCAATCTGGCACATTTGATGCCGCAGATGCAGGGGGAGTGCGTATCATTTGTAGGCATCTTGGAGGATTCAATGATCAACAACCTCGCAAACGTAAAAATTGGCCTTGCTTTAGTAATGCTTGGCTTGCTCTTCGGTATCGGTCTCGGCGTAACATTTGGGGTCAACGAGGATCTTTTTCAAAACTATGTGACTCAAGGTATCGCTGCGCACCCAGGACTTCATGACGCGCAAAGCCAAGAAGAAATATGGCGCTATGCGCAACGAGCACATTTTCACGCCACAGGAATCGTAGCTTTCTCTATTGGGCTATTGTTACTCGTTGCAGCGTCCAGCCTTAAGCGCTGGTTGAAGCCGATCACGGCGGTGTTGATTAGTCTTGGCGGCTTTTATCCGCTCGCTTGGCTATCAATATTTCTTCTCGCACCATCCATAGGCAGTAAGGCGGCACATGCACACCCGGTGACAGAGTTGCTTACCTATATCGGCGTAGGTGGGCTGCTGCTCGGCCTGGCTATCTTGCTTGCCAATCTTTTTCTTGGATTATTCAGCGAGCCAAACGACACCTAAGCACGTCATTAACTTGGGCATTGCGCGGTAACAGCTTTGAGACACAGGGAAAGGCACAGAACACACCGGACCGGCTGGCTCCGTGCCGCTGTTCTTGGCGCGAACGACGGCATCGTTTCTACTGCCAGCCTTGTATTGGGCGTCGCGGCCGCCGGCGCAGATACGAAGAGCATCCTTATTGCAGGCGTTGCCGGCCTTGTTGCCGGTGCGATGTCAATGGCTGCGGGCGAGTCTGTCTCGGTCAGTTCACAAGCCGATACCGAAACTGCAGATCTGGCTCGCGAGAGGGACGAGTTGGCTGCAAATCCTGAGCAGGAACACGCAGAACTGATGGCCATATACGTCAAGCGTGGACTGGATGAGGCATTGGCCTCGAACGTTGCCACCCAATTAATGATGCATGACGCCCTTGCCGCACACGGACGAGACGAGCTGGGCATATCCGACACATTGGCCGCGAAACCAGTGCAGGCTGCATTCGCCTCTGCCGGTACGTTTGCCGTGGGCGCGCTGCTACCTCTGCTGATGGTTCTCGTGCTTCCGGGTTTTGCACTTATGTGGGGTCTCGCAGGCAGCTCCCTCTTCTTTCTTGCACTGTTGGGCCTCCTTGCTGCACGCGCAGGGGGCGCACCCATGCTCGCGTCGGTCACACGCGTCACATTTTGGGGGGCGTTGGCAATGGGCTTGACCGCTGGAGTAGGGGCCTTTTTTGGCGGGTTCGCTTGAGCTGGCCTCCATTGCTATCTTCTTGCCCAAACGAAACGGATAAGCTAGTATTTGTAATACATTGTTTTACATATAGGGTGCCCGCATGCTCAAAACGATCTCTAAAATCGGCAATTCGCAGCGCAGTTAAGGGAGTGCGCAAAAGCGCACAGCCCTTAGCGCCACGTTGGGCAGCAATAAAGGTGGTGTTATACTTGTGCCATTGTTAGGAGGGTTTATGCGCTACCGTATCGCTATCCATGAATCAGCCGAGGGGTTCTCCGTGTCAGTACCAGGTCTGCCTGGTTGCTG
>JBDSOT010000121.1:0-4005 GCA_039914705.1 Gammaproteobacteria bacterium
GCGCGCATGCGCGACATCTGCAAATGCTGTGGCGGCGCGAGCGAGTCGCCGTACCATGCATTGTTGGTGGCATTCACCAGCAGGCTCGCCTCGGGCAGAGTACGGATGACTTCTTCCCCGAACACATCTTCGTAGCAAATCGAGATGCCGGTTTTATGCCCCGCCACTTCGAGCAAGGCCTGGTCGGAGGTGCCGGCGCTAAAGCCCGACATCGGCAGGTCAAAAAAACCAATCAGTCCGCGCAGCACTTCTTGCAAGGGCACATAATCACCGAACGGCACGAGATGCTGTTTATGATAAAAACCCTGCGAGCGGCCCAGGCTCATCATGCTGTTGTAATAGCGATCGGTCTTTTGGTCGAGCACCGGCAGACCGATCAACATATCGGTGCCGTGAGCGCGCGCCTCGTTTTGCAATGCCGCAAGATAGGTGTCCGCAAGTTCATCATAAAACACCGGCACCGCGCCTTCCGGCCACAGGATAAGATCGCGGCCCCACTGGCGGCGCGTTAAATCCGTATAAAGCTCCAGCGTGTGCTGCTGCTGTTCGGGGCGCCACTTTATGTCTTGCGGAATATTGCCCTGAATCAAGGCCACGTGCAGCGGCTTGCCGAGCGGCTGCGTCCACACGATCTGTCCGAGCAGCGCGGATAAGCCCCACAAAATAGCAAACGCGAAGAGCGCACGCAGTTTGATATTTTTTTCGGCGATTACCATGCATACAAGCAAGGCGGCGCTGAGGGCAGTGGCCAAGGATATTCCGTACACGCCAAGCAGCGGAGCCAGACCCGCCAGCGGTGCGTCGATTTGGCTGTTGCCGAGATTCAGCCAGGGAAAGCCCGTTAGTATCCAGCTGCGTATCCACTCAAACAATGTCCAGCCCGCCGGAAATACGAGCAATAATTTCAGCGTTTCGCGGGATGTTTTTATGGGTGTATTTTTTTGATAGAGCAGCCGTGTAGCGGCATATCCCAGCACGGCGGGAAATAAGGCGAGAAAGGCCACGAAGCCGCCGGTTAACAACACCGCCAGGAACATATTGGTGTGACCGAAATCATGGATTGCAACGTAAATCCACGATATGCCAACACCGAACATGCCAACGCCGAATAGCCAGCCGCGCCGGAACGCAAGGCGCGGCGTTGCACCCAGCCATACAAAAAATAACAGGGCAGGCGCAAGGATGGCGAGCGGAAAAAAGTGAAAGGGGGCAAACGCGAGGGGGAGCAGAGTGCCTGCCAGCAAGGCCAGAACATCAGCGCGCGTGCCGCTGTAAAACGCTGGACTAAAAAAACACCTCACGCGTTGGATGTCGATACCCGGGTGGCAGGGGCAGACGGCAGGTTAACCCGCAGTAAATGAATACGCCGGCTGTCCGCGCGCAGCACCTTGAAGCGCATATCGTCCAATACCAGGCTTTCGCCGCGCTTGGGCAAACGGCCGAGATGATGCACGACGAGGCCTGCGATGGTGTCGAATTCCTCGGTACTGAAGCCGGTGTTGAAATGCTCGTTGAATTCTTCAATGGGGGTCAGCGCCTTCACCGTGTAACTGGTATCACGCTGCTTGGTAATGAAATTGTCCTCTTCGATGTCGTGCTCGTCGTCGATCTCACCGACTATCTGTTCCAGAACATCTTCGATGGTAACCAAGCCCGCCACGCCGCCATATTCATCGACGACGATGGCCATGTGATTGCGGTTTGCGCGAAATTCCTTGAGTAACACGTTGAGGCGTTTACTCTCGGGCACAAAAATCGCGGGGCGCAGCACTTCGCGCAATTGGAAGCTGCTATTTTTACCATTCCGGAAATAGGTCAGCAAATCCTTGGCGAGCAAAATGCCGAGTACTTTGTCGCGACTTTCGCCGATGACGGGAAATCGCGAATGCGCCGATTCGATAATCACCGGCAGGAATTCCTCCGGTTCCACATCATGCTCAACCACTACCATCTGCGAGCGCGGGATCATGATGTCACGCACCCGCATCTCGGCGACTTCAAGCACACCCTCGATCATGGCGAGCGCGTCAACGTCGATGAGATTACGTTGCGCGGCGTCGTGCAGCAGTTTGATGAAGTCTTCGCGGTCGTGCAAATCGTCGCGCAGCAATGCCTGGCTTAGTCGTTCAAACCAGGAGCGCGGCAACGACTCGTTAGTGGGCAGGTCGTCGTTCATACATCGTCTGTTTCAAGGTAGGGATTGGCATAACCGATATTGATTAATATATTTATTTCAAGCGCTTCCATGGCCTTCGCCTGATCGTCATCGTTGTGATCATAGCCTAACAGATGCAGGCTGCCGTGCACCACCATATGCGCCCAGTGCGCGGTTAAATCTTTGCCTTGGGCATACGCCTCGCGCGCCACTACGGGCGCACAGATGACAAGATCGCCCAGATAATTTTGCACATCCGCCCCAAACAGCGGGTTCATGGGTGGCGTAAACGGGAACGACAACACATTCGTCGCCCCAGATCGTTGCCGGTAGGCCTGATTCAGCGCCGCGCCTTCATGCTCATCAACGATGCGTACTGTCAGTTCGGCATCAAGCTGTTCTCTGGCGTGCGCCGATGCGCCGATGGCCGCCTTTGCCCAATCCTCAATCTCTGTCGCCGTGGGTATCCCTAGTCCAGATAATGCATATTGCGTGTGCACGGCTATGCTCATTTAAATCTATTGCCCCCGATGCGTAAGCAGGCATGCTTGAATCCTGTGTTCATGAATCTTTTATTACTTTGAGGTATTTTGAGCGAGCGTATCATCCGCCGTTTTTTCATAGGATTCATAAGCCGCCACGATGCGCTGCACCAGTTCATGACGCACCACATCTTGCGAGCGGAAAAAACTGAAGCTGATGCCCTCGACGCCCTTGAGTACCTCAATCGCGTGGCGCAGGCCGGACTTGCGCTCGCGCGGCAAGTCGATCTGCGTGACGTCGCCGGTGATCACTACCGTAGAACCAAAACCGATGCGGGTGAGGAACATCTTCATTTGCTCGACCGTGGTATTTTGCGCCTCATCAAGAATAATAAAGGCCTCGTTCAGCGTCCGTCCGCGCATATAGGCAAGCGGGGCAAGCTCAATGACATTGCGTTCGATGAGTTTCGCGACACGCTCGAAGCCGAGCATTTCGTAAAGTGCGTCGTACAAGGGGCGCAAATAAGGATCGATCTTTTGCGTAAGATCACCCGGCAAAAATCCCAGACGCTCACCGGCTTCCACCGCCGGGCGCACCAGCAAAATACGGCGCACGCGCTCACGCTCTAGTGCCTCTACCGCGCAGGCAACGGCGAGATAGGTCTTACCCGTGCCTGCGGGTCCGACACCGAAGTTAATGTCGTGCGTAAAAATATTTTTTAGATAGCGTTGCTGGCTGGGATTGTAGCCCTTGATAGTGCCGCGTTGCGTGCGTATGCCCAACATCGGCTCAGGCTCATCCGCACTCATCTCCGCTGGCTGATCCAGGGCATTAAGCTGACCCTGATTAAGGAATAAATGCACGCGCGCAGGTGTCAGCGCCTCTTTTTCAGTTGCCGCATACAACTCTTTAAGTACAACACCCGCCGCATGCACCGGGCGCGCGTCGCCGATGACGCGAAACACGTTGCCGCGATTATTGATCTCCACGCCCAGACGGCGCTCGACTTGCTTCAGGTGTTCATCGAATTGCCCGCATAAATTAGCGAGACGCTGATTGTCGGCGGGTTCGAGGATAAAGTCGTTGGACTGAGGAGGATCGCCCGGCTGCTCGTTGGGCTGATTGCGCTTAAGCGTTTTATTCACGTTTTAAGTATGGGGTTTGAGGCGGGGAAATTCAATAAGCGGGGTTTTGAGCAGGGTTTCTGTTTGGGCCTTGGCGTGGAGAATTAAAACCATTAATAGGGTCGCGCTAATGCTAAAGTTCTAGAGGTCTTTCGGTTCAAGTCCTGTATGTTTGGCTAGTCGTGACAGCATCTTAGGACCAATCTCTTCTTGATCGTGAAAGGCAAAGACGACATCAGGCCA
>JBDSOT010000142.1:0-14459 GCA_039914705.1 Gammaproteobacteria bacterium
TTTAATTTCCTTACCGAGCACGACCCACACGTGGCGGTAGCGTCGGCGGCCGCTATCCGCGAAGCCGTTGAAACCTTGTCAAATCATCCACTGATAGGTAGCCGCGTCGAAGGGAACGTGCATGAGCTGGTCATTTCCTATGGTAAAACCGGCTATGTCGCTCTGTATCGCTTCCTGCCCCAGCAGAACCTGATTCGCATTCTCGCTATCCGGCATCAACGTGAGTTGGACTATCCGATTTAGTGTTGCTTAGGCATCGTTATGTAGGTTGGGTTAGGCGCGGATATTTGCGCCGTAACCCAACAAAGCCAGCCATCACTCAAAGGCCGGAGTTGAAAATTAGATTTGTTGGGTTACGCGATAAAACCGCTAACCCAACCTACGCATCTATGTTTTTTGCCTTACGCGAGTTGAGGTCACATGTGGTCGGCGAGTGGGCAGTAGACGGCGGAATGACGGCTTATGTAAACCCGCGTCTCATGTATCAACAACATCGCTTCACCCCATCCCACTTGCGCTCCTGCTCTTGCATGAAAAACTGTTTTCTACTGAGTAGCGCAGCGCTGGGATGTGCCGCAGCATGATGTTCGAGGTAGCGCTCATAGGCGTCATCGCCGCTGAGTTGGCGTGCGAATTTGATAAACTTGAAAAATTTTTGCTTCAGCATTCGTCGCCTCCTAATCTCTCACCCAATCTTCTACCAGGCGGCTCGGCGTGTGCGGCGATTCAGTCAAGGGCAGCACGAGTTTTCCGCGTTGATGGCGCAAACACACGCGCAGCATGTCGAGCACGATCACCCAGGTCATGAGCGCCAGGAATAGTGTGATCCAGCCATCCAGTTGCTGATTGAAGATGAGTTGCGGCGCGACGGCGGCTTTATCGGGCGGTAGCAGACCAGCGGCGAGTTTGTCCGCCATGTCGTTCGCGGCGGCGAAAAAGCCGATGCGGATATCCGCGCTGGTAATCTTTTCCCAGGCTGCGCTGGTCGTCACGATCACTAACCACAGCAGCGGCACGCCCGTGACCCACGCGTATTTTAATTTACCGGATTTGACCAGAATACCTGTCGCCACGCTCAGGGCAATCGCCGCCAACATTTGATTGGACATGCCGAACAAGGGCCACAGAATATTCACGCCGCCGTTCGGATCGATGACACCGATATAGAGAAAATAACCCCAGGCGGCAACGACCAACGCGCTGGTCACTAACACAGACGGATACCAGGAGGTACGACCTAATGGCCGCCATACATTGCCCAATAAATCCTGCAACATGAAACGGCCGACGCGCGTGCCCGCATCGAGCGTGGTCAAGATGAATATCGCCTCGAACATGATCGCGAAGTGATACCACATGGCGAGCATGCCCTGGCCGAAGGCGCTGCCGAAGATGCTGGCCATGCCTACGGCAAGCGACGGCGCGCCGCCGGTGCGCGCGAATAAACTGGCCTCGCCCATGGATTGCGCGAGTGCGTTCATCTGCTCGACCGTAACCGGAAAGCCCCAGGAAGAAATGGTCGCCACGGCATCCGCAGCCTCCTTGCCGACTACGCCCGCCGGGCTGTTAATGGCGAAGAACACGCCCGGGTCGAGCACGGTCGCTGCGATCATCGCCATGACGGCGACGAACGATTCGAGCATCATTGCGCCGTAGCCGATCATGCGGATGTCGCGCTCGTTGCATAATAATTTCGGTGTGGTGCCGGAGGCGATGAGTGCGTGAAAACCGGAGATGGCCCCGCAGGCGACGGTGATAAATACGAAAGGGAATAAACTGCCGCCGAAGATCGGGCCCGTGCCATCGGTGAATTGCGTGAGCGCGGGCATCTTTATTTCAGGCCGCAGTAACAGGATGGCGATAGCGAGCAAGAGAATTGTGCCGAGCTTCATGAAGGTGGACAAATAATCGCGCGGCGCAAGCAGCAACCACACCGGCAATACCGCGGCCAAAAATCCATAGCCGATCACGAACCATGCGAGTGTTCGGCCGTCCATATCGAAATAAACGCGCAATGTTTCGTTATGGTCGATCCAGCCGCCGCCGACCACGCAGAACAGCAGCAAGGTGACCCCGATTAACGAGCCTTCCAGCACGCGCCCTGGGCGGATATTGCGGATGTATAAACCCACCAGAATCGCAACGGGAATCGTCCCAAAAACGGTCGAGCTTGCCCACGGGCTGTGCTTCATCGCGTTGACGACCACGAGACCGAGCACCGCGATCAGGATAATCATAATCATCAAGGTGCCGATCAGTGCGGCGGCTCCGCCTATTGCGCCGAGTTCATCACGCGCCATCTGACCGAGGCTGCGCGCATTACGGCGCGTGGAGAAAAACAGCGTGACCATATCCTGCACACAGCCGCCCAGCACCGCGCCGAATAAAATCCACAGTGTGCCCGGCAGATAACCGAACTGCGCGGCGAGGGTCGGACCGATCAGCGGGCCGGGGCCGGCGATAGCGGCAAAGTGATGGCCGAACACAATCCAACGCTGCGTTGGCACGAAGTCGCGGCCATCATTGTGGCATTCGGCCGGTGTCGCGCGCGTTTCATCCAGCGTCAAAACCTTAGCCGCGATCCAGGCGCTGTAAAATCGGTAAGCAATGGCGTACACGCACAGGGCTGCCACGATAAACCATAGGGCATTGATGGATTCGCCGCGATGCAGCGCAATGCCGCCTACCGCCGCCGCGCCGAGAATGGCAACGAATATCCAGCCTGCGAGTGAGAATAAATTTTTTGGCATCGACGCTAACCGTTAACAGGGAAACCCCAGGTTGGGTAATCTATCAGACGTACGGCGAAGCTGAAAGCTGCTGGGCGTGAGGGATGCAGATAAATGGGGCTGTGCAGCCAATGGCCGCAGGGGAACAGTCGGATGTTAGAACGACTTTCCTAATGACAAAAATACCCGGCTCCCCGGATCGTCTTGTATCCCCCGCACATTTTTGATGACCGGTATACCGGCCGATAGCGAGCCAAACCAGCCTTGTGCGCCAATTACACTGATACCCGGCGAGAGATAGACGACATTGACGCCGCTATTAGGGTCGGCTTCACCGTCAACTTTCTCCTGATCGCGCCAGGTGCCGTTCAGTTCCAGAACCAGATCTACTGCCGTACCGGAACCGATGTCGGGCGATTCATCGTTATCGACGATGCCTTTAATCCGGTAGGCATAGGCAAGACTGTAATCGAAGCGGTCGCCAAGGTCGGTATGCTGCGCGCCCTCTGTCGCAATCGTATACAGCAGGCTGCCGGTGAGCGAATTCGGCCCCCAACTCTGCTTGGCGGCAATGCCGAAGAGAGGGTCAACGGAGCCGGAACCGGGCTGGAACTCTGTATCGAAACGCTCGCCTGTTGCGTTTATTTTATGCGTGGAGCCGGTCGGTAATTTTATACCTAGCAGGAGAGCGGCAAGGGATTCGTCGTGGCTGAAAAAGCGATATTGGCCGAGCACCGTGAGGTCACCGATGCCTTGAGAGTCGCCCAAACGCTCGATCTCAGCCTCACCCGCGTGGAGATGATTCTCGCGCACATTGTCGCGGTTGAGATAAGGAAGTTGAACGCTCAGGGTGAAATTATCGGTGATGCCATAGGCCAGATTCACGCTGACGGTGCTTATAGAATCGGCGCTGTGCACGTGCGATATACCGCGCTCGGCAAGCGCTAACAGCTCGCTGTCGGAGATCGTGTCGGATTCAGCGTAGTCAAATGACAGCCCAGCCACCCAGCGCCCTGCCTGTAAGGTAGCGGGTGAGATCGTCTTGATGGCGCCGGATTGCCGCCCCTGAATGCCTGCGGAGGGATGCGTGGCCTGGGCCGTTCCCGCAAGGTTGAAACAGAGCGTGAATGCGAGGCTGGGTATAATTTTAATGCGCATGTTTGATCCCGGTTAAATTAATCTAGCTATGCCGATGTGGCCGCGTGCGATGTTATCCCGTTCGTTACTCTTACGGTATGCCGCATTTTGCGGCACCTTCTATTTGGCGGGCGAACGATTACAATTGGCGCTAACCAGTTGTACAGGAAGCGCGCCATGTCTGTTTCTGAAACCCTTAAATATTCACCCTTAAGCCTGAATTTGCAGCGTTTATTCTGGCTGCGCAATATTGCCATCGCCGCGCAACTGGTGGTTATCGCGTGGGTGCATGTTGGCCTGGAAATTCCTCTGCCGTTGAAGTCCATGGTGTTCGTTATAGCTTTACTCGCATTATTTAACGTGTTTGCCGGGCTTCGTCTTAGACGCCGCTGGCCGGTCACGGATGCGGAAATTTTTGCGCAATTGCTGGTGGACGTCGCCGCGTTAACCGCCTTGCTGTTTTATAGCGGCGGTGCGACCAATCCATTCATCTCGCTCTATCTACTGCCTCTTATCATCGTTGCTACAACCCTGCCACGCATCTACACCTGGGCCATGGCGGGCATCACCGCGGCGTGTTATAGCGTGCTCATGTTCTACTCCGCACCCTTGGCTGCGCACGCCAATATGCAGGAAGATTTCAGCCTGCATTTGCTAGGGATGTGGTTTAATTTTCTATTAAGCGCGGCGCTGATTACCTTCTTTATTGCCAAAATGGCGACGACCCTGCGCGAACGGGAACGGGTGTTGGCAAATTTTCGCGAGGAGAGCCTGCGCAATGAACGCATTGTTGCGCTGGGTGTGCTGGCCACCGGCGCGGCGCATGAACTGAGCACGCCGCTGACCACCATGGCAGTGATTACGGAAGACCTGGAACAGACGTGTGCGCACTTGCCGGAGGTGGCGGGAGACGTGCGTTGCCTGCGTGCTCAGATAGCCATCTGCAAAACGACGCTCACGCACTTGCTGGCATCGTCCGGCCATGCACGCGCCGCGCAGACGACGAGTTTTCTTTCACTCGAATCTTTTTTGAATGAAATGCTAGGGCAATGGCAGTTGATGCGCCCGGCGGTTCCCGTTATTTCACATTGGGCAGGCACCCAGCCCGCGCCCAGAATCATCGCCGAACCGGCGCTGGGCCAGACCTTGCTGAACTTGCTTAACAATGCGGCCGATGCCTCTCCCGGTGGAGTGGAAATGGAGGGCAGTTGGGATGATAAAGAATTGATCATCGAAATTCGTGATCGCGGCCCCGGCATTACCCCAGAGGTGGCCGAGCGGGCGATACAACCCTTTTTCACCACCAAGGCACCGGGTCACAACTTCGGGCTGGGTTTGTTTCTGGCCAATGCGACGGTCGAGCGCCTGGGTGGTAAGGTGCGCTTATTTAACCGCATCGACGGCGGGGCATGCACGCGTGTTACCTTGCCGCTGTCCATGCTGCTGGTGCCCGTTTGATAGTGCATGGAGATTAACTGTACCGAAGATTCTCGTCCCACGCTGTTGTTAGTGGATGACGATCTGACCCTGTGCCGGGTGTTGGCAAGGGCTTTGGAGAAACGCGGGTTTGCGGTCACGCTTGCGCACGACGTGGCGGAGGCGACGGCAAAAGCTAAGGAAAATCCGCCGGAGTATGCGGTGATCGACCTGAAGATGCCGGGACCATCGGGACTAACATTGATCGCTACGCTCAAGGTGCTTGATGAACAAATGCGGATTGTTGTGCTCACGGGTTACGCCAGCATCAGAACCACCGTAGAGGCAATGAAGCTGGGTGCGACACATTATCTCGCCAAACCTGTGGACGTGAGTGAGATCGTCATGGCCTTGCACAGTGACAATGGCGACGTCTCTGTTCCGATCAGCGTACAACCGCTGTCCATCAAGCGTCTGGAGTGGGAGCACATTCAGAAAGTGTTACTGGAAAATCAGGGAAATATCTCCACCACGGCCAAGCGTTTGGGATTGCATCGTAGCGTATTACAACGAAAGCTGAGAAAGCGGCCAGTGCGGGATTAGCCTAATTACCAAAATTAACAAGGTGATTTACGGATTTTTATTATTAAGCTCTCTTAGAGTTGACCACCTCAGTAATTACGACGCCAGGAAATTTCATTGTCATTCCCTCCCCCTCGATGGGGGAGGGCGAGGGTGGGGGTGGTGAGTAGTCACCCACCACCCCACCCACCGTTTTGCCGGGAGCAAAACGGGATCCATGCAGTGGACCCGTAGGGTGCATACCAAGGACGGTATGCATCATCCTTCCCCCGTTGAGGTGGAAGGGGCTACAAGACCTTATCTATAGACAGTTCCAGGACTTTACTGACATTGAGGAACTCGCCTCGCAAAACCCTTGGCTTTACTAATGGGTTAACTCACTGCGAAAACCAATAGCGTTTATGGGCTTCTCTATAACCCGTTATTTCCGGTTTGCGCGCGCTTAGTTTGATAGTAATCGCGCCTTGTGCGGGCGAGTCCAGTAACTGTGTGCCATGCATACGGTAACGTTCCACGACCTGCTGATTAGGATGGCGATAGCGGTTTTTATAGCCGAAGGGAAATAGCGCGAACTGCGGATCAATGGTGTCTATGAAAGCCTGCGTTGAGGAGGTCTTGCTGCCGTGATGCGGGACTACCAGGAATTGCACATGCAATGCAGTGCCCCAGTTTCTAATTAAATTTTCTTCCGTTTCCGCTTCGATGTCGCCGGTGAGCAAAACATTTCCCTGTGTGCTTTTAATTAGTAAAACACAGCTCGCATTATTTCCCTGCACAGTAATCTTTTGCGGGTTTAATACCGTGAACTCGACGCCATCCCAGCGCCAGGTCTGTCCGGCTATACAGTGTTCGCCGCCGGGCAGGCGTTTGGGCACGCTGCTGAGTATACGGTTTGGCGGGAAGGCCTTAATCAGGGATTCCGCGCCGCCGATGTGATCGTTATCGCCGTGGCTGATAATTAATGTGTCAATACTATCAACTCCGCTGGCGCGTAAATACGGCGCAACCACGGCGCGGCCGGTGTCGAAGCGCTCACTGAATCGCGGCCCGCTGTCAAATACCAAGGTGTGATGCTGGGTGCGCGCCACAGCGGCCAGGCCCTGTCCGACATCGAGCAGCGTAAACCACAGTTCACCAGGCCCCGGTCCGGCCGGCCGCACCAGAAACATCGGCAACAGCCAGATAATACCCAGCCAGCGTGCGGGCCAGCCGCGCGGGGCCAGCAATAATAATGTTCCGAATAGGGCGCACGCGAGTGCCCAGCCCAGCGGTGCGTGTTGTACCCACAAGGTTTGATCGAGGCCCGCCAGATACTCAAGTGCGAGCCACAGCTTGCTCATCGTCCAAGCCGCGATCTGAAATAAAAATGTTGAAACCGCCTGCGGCAGAATTACCAGACAAAAGACGCCTAACAAGGTCACGGGAATGACGATAATCTCGATTACCGGTATCGCCAGCATATTGGCCAGCGGTCCGCTCACCGAACTCTGCTGAAACATCGCGAGCATGAGCGGCAACATTCCAATTGCGATCACACATTGAATGCGCCCCCACTGACTGCGTCTGGTCTCATCCACGCGCCCATGAATCGCCAGCAGGATAACGCCGATCGCCGCGAACGATAGCCAGAACCCGGCGGACATTACGGCCAGAGGATCGTACAGCAACACCAGCAACAGCGCGGTGGCCAGCAGGTGCGAGGGACGCGGTCGGCGATTCAAAAGCAGCGCGCCCATGACCACGGCGAGCATGATCATGGCGCGCTGTGTCGGAATCGCAAATCCGGCCAGTGCCGCGTAGGCAATCGCCGCCGCCAGCGCGCTTATTGCTGCCGCTTTTTGCGCGGGGAAGCGCAGCACAGTGAAGCCCGGCAGCGCCCACAGCCAGCGCATCAGAAAAAATGCGATGCCGGCGACCAACCCGATGTTCATGCCGGATATTGCAATGAGATGCGTGGTGCCGGTGCGCTGCAATACTTCCCACTGATTATTCGCAATGCCGGTCTCGTCGCCATTAGCAAACGCGGTGATCATGCCTGCAAAGGCATTTTCCGGTAAGGCATTACGGATACCTTCACTCAGGTTTTGCCGAAACCGGCCGATGGGACGCGAGGATAAATCCGAGTTGATTAACCGGGGCGGTTCGTTACTGCGAATGTAGCCGGTGGCGCGGATACGCTCGTGAAATAAATAGCCTTCATAATCAAAACCGCCGGGGTTCTGAAATCCATATGGACGCTTGAGGCGCACCAGAAAATTCCATTTATCACCCACGCGCGGAGTAAATTCCGGGTCGTAACTGGTGAGTTGGATAGTCTCGGGAATATTGAGTTTGACGTTGTTCGAAATCTTGGCTACGTGCTTCGCATCAGGTAATTGCGCGGATAATACGTTGAACTTAAAGCGCACCCCACGCTCTGATGATTTGGGCAAGTCGGCGATGACGCCGCTCAGCCGTAAGTCCTTACCTTCCAGCTCTTGAGGCAGTATATTCTGTAAGATTATGCCTGCGTATAATGTAATCCAGGCCATGCCGCCGACGAAGAATAGCACCGGCAGCAGGGCACGCCTCCACCAGCACAAGGCCATCAGTGGGATCAGCACGAGGCTCCAGCTCAGGGGCGGCAGCAAGGGAAGCTGCTGCACCAGCAGTATGCCGCACAAAAACGTCAAGGCGTATAGACGGATCTTGAACCCCTTAGATGCAATACAGCGTTGAAGTTTACACTAGTGCGACGATGTAGTTTATTAGGACGCCTCGCCCAGAACTCAGTAATAGTTCTTTAATGTATGACCTAGTATATGAGCTTTACGCTGATTTTCCTTAAGGCATTAAAAAATCGCGGTTCGCCGCAACGCTGCCTTATTACCTTCATAAATAATAAGTAAATTACTGGGACTTAACGATCTGCTGTACACTGAATTATATGGCTAGAAAAATTTTCAAGCGCTACATGCCGGACGTGCACAAGATCCGCGATCACAAGCATTTGCAGTTTTTCGGCAAGTTGCTGCACAACCCTAATCTCTGGCATTTGAACCGCCGCTCCGTATCGCGTGCCGTCGCCGTGGGTTTGTTCATGGCCTTTGTGCCCATGCCTTTCCAGATGGTGCCGGCCGCCGCATTGGCCATCATGTTTCAGTTTAACCTGCCGATTGCCATTGCCCTGGTATGGATAACAAATCCGCTAACCACAGGCCCCATCTTTTATTTCGTTTATAAATTGGGTACCGTAATGCTCGGGCGTCCGGCGCATCCGCTATTGTTTCAGCCTACCTGGGATTGGTTGATGGGAGAGTTGCACTGGATCTGGCAACCCTTTCTGTTAGGTTCATTCACGGTCTCCTGCGCCTCTGCAATAGTTGGCTTTCTTCTAGTTAGAGGCTTTTGGCGTATCCATGTGCTGTACGACTGGCATAAACGCAAGAAGCTGCGCCAGCCAGAGCAGTCGCCCCGTTAATCCTGGCCCGAACTTATAGATTTTCCAGGTAACGCTCGGCATCCAGGGCCGCCATGCAACCGGTTCCGGCGGAGGTAATGGCCTGGCGATACACCTGATCGGCCACATCACCGGCGGCAAACACCCCTGCAATACTGGTGGCAGTCGCATTCCCCTCGTTTCCGCTCTGCACCTTGATATAGCCATTTTTCATATCAAGCTGACCTTCGAACAGGGCCGTGTTCGGCTTATGCCCAATCGCGATAAAAACGCCCTGCACCGCTATATCCTGGGTACTGTTGTCCGCTGTGTCTTTAATGCGCATGCCGGTTACGCCGCTCGCATCGCCCAGCACCTCGTCCAGCGTGCTGTTCCAAGCGATGCGGATGTTACCCTTGGCGACCTTGTCCATCAGGTGGTCGATCAGGATTTTTTCCGCCTTGAACTTGTCGCGGCGATGCACAACAGTAACCTCACTGGCGATATTGGAAAGATACAAGGCCTCCTCGACGGCCGTGTTGCCGCCACCGATGACCGCCACTTTCTGATTTTTGTAGAAAAATCCGTCGCAGGTCGCGCAGCCTGATACCCCACGGCCTTTGAATGCCTCTTCGGAAGGCAATCCCAGATACATGGCCGCTGCCCCGGTAGCGATGATTAAGGCATCGCAGGTATAGCTACCGTTATCGCCGGTAAGCAGAAAGGGACGTTGAGTCAGTTCAGCCTTGTTGATGTGATCATGGATAATCGCGGTCTTGAAACGCTCGGCATGTCGGCGCATACGCTCCATCAGGGCGGGGCCTTGCAAGCCTTCCACATCGCCGATCCAGTTATCGACATCGGTGGTGGTCATGAGCTGACCGCCTTGCTCCAGACCGGTAATCAGCACCGGTTTAAGATTGGCGCGCGCCGCATACAGCGCGGCCGTGTAGCCGGCGGGGCCGGAACCCAGGATTAGCAGACGGCAATGTTGGGGTGAATTCATGATAGTGGTTTGCGCCTGAAAAATTGAACATGATAAACACGATCAGGGGGTAATTTACAATCTCCCGTAATTATAGAGCGGCATCAATCTGAAACCCCCTCCCTCTTTTGACGGGGGGAAGGTTGATGCATACCTTCCTTCGTATGCACCCTACGAGTCCACTGCGTGTACACCGTTTTGCTCCCGGCAAAACGGTGGATGGGTGTGTGAGTGTTGTCCAACTGCCTCAAACCTGAACCTGTCAAATCCCGGTAGAGATTCGCAAGACGGTTGCACAACTCTTCCATGCACTTGGTTTCAGACATACACTAGCCTGAACTTGGACAGGGCGCACGGGACAGTATATGCAGATTTTTCGTACCAAGCAGACCGCAGCGGATGACTTTTGCGGTGTCAGTATGAAGCGTTGCCTGAGCGCCTTCGACCTCACACTGCTTGGCATCGGCTGCATCATCGGCACCGGCATTTTTGTATTGACCGGCATCGCCGCCGCCACCCTGGCAGGTCCCGGTGTGGTGTTATCTTTTGTGGTGGCCGGCATCGCCTGCGCCTTCGCGGCCTTGTGTTACGCGGAACTTGCCGCCAGCCTGGGCGGGTGCGGCAGTGCCTACGGTTACAGTTATGTCACGCTCGGCGAATTATTGGCGTGGATCGTGGGTTGGATGCTGATCCTCGAATACGGAATAGCCACTGCCGCAGTCGCCAACGGTTGGTCCGGCTACTTTAACAATGCCTTGACCGCCATCGGTCTGCCCTTGCCTTTTGCGTTGACACATGCGCCCAGCCAGGACGGCATCATCAATTTGCCCGCAGCGGTGATCGTGCTGACCCTCGCGGTTTTACTGGCAATCGGGGCCAAGGAAAGCTCGCGCTTCAACAATGTATTCGTGTTTGTCAAACTCCTTACCATCGCCGTATTTATCGGCGTCGCAGTATTTCACGTCAATCCTGCGTTGTGGGATCCGTTCCTGCCGTTTGGCTGGAGCGGCACAGGCGCGGACGGCAAACCAACCGGCGTGTTGGCGGGCGCGGCCATCGTATTTTTTGCCTACATTGGGTTCGATGCCGTTTCGACGGCGGCCGAAGAGGCCAGGAATCCGCAACGCGATGTGCCGATTGGCATTATTGCCTCGCTGGTAATCTGTACGCTTATTTATATAGTGGTGTCCGGCCTGTTGACCGGCATTGTTTCCTATAAAGAACTCAATGTATCGTCCCCGGTAGCCCATGCCTTGCAGTTACTTGGCATTAACTGGGCCTCGGCCCTAGTCGCGACGGGCGTCATCACCGGGCTGACCACGGTCATGCTGGTGCTTTATTTCGGACTCACGCGAATCATCTTCGCGATGTCGCGTGACGGGTTGTTGCCGCCGTTCTTCGGCGAGCTGAACAGCAAGACGCAGACCCCGGTACGCGTCATTATTCTATGCGGTGTAATCATCGCCGGAGTCGCGGGTTTTGTTCCGCTGGGCGATCTGGCTGAGCTGGTGAATATTGGCACGCTGGGGGCGTTTGTCATGGTTTGTATCTGCGTAATGGTGTCGCGAGTGACCCAGCCCGATCTCAAACGGCCCTTCAAAATGCCTTTCAAACTGCTGTTGCCAATCCTGGGGATATTGTCCTGCGGCCTGCTGATGACCTACCTGCCGTTAGTCACGTGGCAGCGCTTCATTACCTGGCTGGTGATGGGCTTGGGTATATATTTTTTCTATTCGATGCGGCACAGCCGACTCGCCAAGGCCACAGTGATCCGCTAGGATTACATACAGACGTATGGAATTTTATATTGCGAAATGCTAACTTTTGCCTATGGCAAACACTAGCTTTGTTTGGGATACCGGCAAGGACACTGAAAACCAGCAGAAGCACGGCGTTTCATTTGCCCGTGCTCAGTATGCCTTCGCAGATCCCCGGCGCGTGATTGCCAAGGACATCACACATAGCCAAACTGAAGAGAGATTCTACTGTTTCGGAGAGGTTGAGGGTGGTGTTCTTACGGTGCGGTTCACCTATCGCGTCTCCGTTATTCGAATCATCGGCGCAGGCTATTGGCGCAAAGGAAAGGTAATATATGACCGCGAAAATAAAATACTCAGATGAACCCCTGGGCAAGACCCAAGTGGTTGCCGATTTTCTTCCCTCTCCAACCGAGTTGGCTTTTCGTGAAGAAGGGGTGAAGGTCACTCTGGCTCTGAGCAAAAAAAGCATCGAGTTTTTCAAGACCGAAGCCTCGAAACATCACACCCAGTATCAGCGCATGATTCGTCGGCTGCTTGACGCATATGTCGATGCACACGCACACGCCCAAGCCCTGCGCTCAAGCAGGACGCGCCAAAAGCGGCGAACCCCGTAGTTCCACGTTAAGCACTATTGCGCCGTTGCCGCTCGCAGCCCTTAACGCGCCGAAGCTGAGCGCAGCCTGTTGCCGTTGTGCAGAGCAGGGGGGCATGCTGAGATACGCAGCCACCTTGCCAAAACGCGATGTGATCTTTTTGTGAGGTTTGCGTAAGTGCTTATAGCCTATCTTGTGCAGGAGCCTACAATGGCGATCTGAACTTGCGTCGCGCCCGTAAAGGATAGAGTGGAAACCGATCACACATCACAGTCTTCCGCTACAGGGATCAAATTTCTGATCCTGTTTATTTTCGTTGCGGGGCTTATCGCCTTTTTTGCGTTGGGCGGCGATCAATGGCTTACCCTTGAGGCCTTGAAGGCACAGCGTAATTCGCTGCTGAATTTTACCGAAGCACACTACTTAGCTACATTGCTGGGAGCCGTGCTGATCTATACGGCTGCGGTTGCCCTGAGCATCCCCGGTGCCATTATCCTCTCGCTGGCCGTTGGTCTGATGTTTGGCCGCTGGGTCGGGACGGCGGTTATTGTTTTTTCCGCGACGCTGGGTGCCACCCTGGTTTTCCTGGCCGCCCGTTATTTATTTGCGGACACCGTGCAAAAGCGCATCGGTGGCTTGGCCAAAAGATTTATCGACGGCTTCAACGAAAACGCCTTCAATTATTTGCTGTTTTTACGGATTATTCCTGTATTTCCCTTCTGGCTGGTGAATCTCGCGGTTTCGGCGCTAACGCCCATCGGTTTGCGCACCTATGTCCTGGCCACCTTCATCGGCATAATTCCCGGCTCGTTTATATTTGCCAATCTGGGGCAGTCGCTGGGGCGTATTAATTCTATTGGCGAACTTCTCTCGCCCCAAATTATCGGTGCCTTTGCATTGCTAGGTCTATTCGCTTTGACTCCGCTGCTTATCAAAAAAATTCGCGGTGCAAAATCTGCTCACGCGCCTGGGCAAAACTCACCTTAATTGGGTAAATAAATGATCGGTATGTTGCTTGTCTCACTATTAATTTTGTCCCTAGCCTGGGCCAACGGCGCGAACGATGTCTCTAAAGGCGTGGCGACGCTGGCCGGTGGCGGCTTGGCCGGCGCGAGGCGCGCCATACTGTGGGGGACGCTGTGCACGATGCTCGGTGGGTTGGCCGCGGTTATCTGGGGCGGTGCCCTCATCAGCACCTTCAGCAATGGATTTCTAAACTCGGGATTCCCGATGAGTCTGGCGTTTTTGGGTGGCGTAATAGTGGGTGCCGCAGCCTGGGTGTTTCTCGCGACGCGCCTGGGGCTGCCGGTTTCCACCACGCATGCCTTGCTCGGTGGTGTGGTGGGCTCAGCCCTGGTGATGGCCGGGCCGGATGGCTTGCGCACTGCTGCGATTGCCAACAAGGCCTTGCTGCCCTTGCTGTTGAGCCCGCTGATTGCGATCGCCCTGTGCTGGTTCTTATTGATTCTTGCCAAGTTCGTGGAAAAAAAGATTCCGGCCTGGAGCCCGGGTTGCTGTGAGCAGCAGGCGTGGCAAAAGAACCCTTTCGTATGCGCTGATAATGCCGAACAATTACCGTTGCCTCTGGTACAAAAGGTCTGGGTCGGTCTGCATTGGCTGAGCAGCGGCACCACCAGTTTCGCGCGCGGACTCAATGACGTGCCCAAGATTGCCGCCTTTCTCGTGCTGGCCGTGGCGCTGGTGCCGAATGCCCCTGAAATGATCAGCCAGTACAATGTCATCGGGCCCATCGTCGCCGTTACGCTGATCATGGGTCTGGGGAGTTTGTGGGGCGGGCTGCGCGTGTTGCAGGTGTTGGCACATAAGGTAACGCCCATG
>JBDSOT010000164.1:0-4058 GCA_039914705.1 Gammaproteobacteria bacterium
TACATCGCGGGCTTGCCCGGCACATCGCGGTGCCCCACCACGCGTATCCACTCGCGCTCCTGCAAGGTTTTTATAATCTGCGAGCTGACGGCGACGCCGCGAATATCCTCGATCTCCGGGCGGGTAATCGGCTGCCGGTACGCGATCAGCGCGAGCGTCTCCATCAAGGCGCGTGAGTAACGCGCAGGCCGCTCTTCCCACAAACGCGCGACCCACGGCGCATAGTCCTGCCTAACCTGAAAGCGATATCCGCTGCCAACCTCTTTCAGCTCAATACTGCGCCCGGCACATTCCTGGCGCAGCAATTCCAGGGTATTGCGAATATCCGTGCGCTCCGGCTGGCGGTCTTCTTCGAATAATGTCTGTAATCGCTCAATACTGAGCGGTTGTCCGGCAGCCATCAGAGCCGCTTCTATAATAGGTTTAAGTTGTTCGGCGCTCATTGACATGACGTGGCAACCCTTATGTGTATCGGCCCGAAAGATTCGGTCTGCACCAATTCCACCAGCGACTCCTTAATGAGTTCGAGCAATGCCAGCAGCGTGACGACAATGCCCTTGCGCCCTTCCTCGACAATGAACAGGCTGGTAAAGTCTGTGAAATTTTCCGCGCTCAACTTACCCAGCACCTGCACCATACGCTCGCGCACCGACAAGGGCTCGCGTTGAATATGATGATGGGTAAACATCTCGGCGCGCGACAGCAGTTCTTTAAGTGCATACAGTATGTCATGCAGGCTTACCGTTGGGAGCGGACGTACCGTATGCATCTGCGGCCCTTCAACCTCGGCCTGAAAAATATCGCGGCCGAGTTGCGGCTGGGCATGCAGATCGTCTGCGGCTTGTTTGTAACGCTCATACTCCTGCAAGCGGCGGATGAGTTCCGCGCGTGGATCGTCTTCTTCCACGGCATCGACAGGGCGCGGCAACAACATGCGCGACTTGATCTCGGCCAGCATCGCCGCCATCACCAGATATTCGGCGGCAAGCTCCAGGCGGATCTCCTTCATCAATTCCACATAGGCCATGTATTGCTCGGTGATGCGCGCAATAGGGATTTCCAGGATATTGAGATTTTGGTGCCGGATTAAATACAACAACAGATCAAGCGGACCTTCGAAGGTTTCAAGAAAAACCTCCAGGGCATCCGGCGGAATATACAGATCGCGCGGCAGGCGCATAAGCGCCGTGCCGTGCACGATAGCGAACGGCGGGGCTTCCTGGTGTGAGACAGGTTCTACACCCGGTGTTTCAATCAGTGAGCTGGTCATGGCGGGTCGATGAATGCCGTTGCTGATTTGAAAATGGCAGTTAACAATAGTGCACGCCGACCGCCTGACGCACCTCGCCCATGGTTGCGCGCGCCACATCACGCGCTGCCTCGCAGCCATCGGCGATAATCTTTTTAACCGCTTGCGGGTTTTCCGTAAACTCTGCTGCGCGCGCCCGAATTGGCGCAAGCTCGGCCAGCACCGCGTCTATCACCGGACGTTTGCAATCCAAGCAACCGATACCTGCGCTACGGCAGCCTTGCTGAACCCAAGCCTTTGTGTCCTCGCTGGAATAAACCTTGTGTAATGCCCAGACCGGGCACTTTTCCGGCTCACCCGGATCGGTGCGGCGGACGCGTGCGGGATCGGTGCGCATGGTGCGAAGCTTGGTTTCAATTGATTTCGGGTCTTCGCGCAGGCCAATGGTATTGTCATACGATTTGGACATCTTTTGACCATCCAGGCCGGGCATCTTGGAGGTTGGCGTCAGCAATGCCTGTGGCTCGGGCAATATAACACGGCCTCCACCCTCCAGATAACCGTCCAGACGCTCACGATCACCGGGCGTGATGTCCCGCGCAGAATTCAATAAGGCGCGCGCGGTGTCGAGTGCGCCCTGATCACCCTGTTCCTGATAACGCTTGCGTAAACCTGCATACACGGATGCCTGCGTCCCCAGCTTTTTAATCGCCGCCAGGGCCTGCGCCTCGAAGTCCGGCGTGCGCCCATAGAGGTAATTAAAACGCCGCGCCACTTCGCGCGTCAACTCGACGTGGGCAACCTGATCCTCACCCACCGGCACTTGGCCCGCCTTGTAGACCAGGATGTCAGCGCTCTGCAACAAGGGATAGCCGAGAAAACCGTAGGTCGCGAGGTCCTTCTCTTTAAGTTTTTCCTGCTGATCCTTGTAACTGGGTACGCGCTCCAGCCAGCCGAGTGGCGTAATCATCGACAACAGTAAATGCAACTCGGCGTGTTCGGGTATGCGTGACTGAATGAACAGCGTTGCGGCCTTAGGATCAATGCCCACTGCCAGCCAGTCGATAACCATCTCCCATACGCTGTCCGTGATAAGACCTGAATTTTCGTAGTGCGTGGTCAGGGCATGCCAGTCGGCAACGAAAAAGAAACACTCGTATTGGTGCTGTAGGCGCAGCCAGTTTTTCAGCACGCCGTGGTAGTGGCCGAGGTGCAATTGGCCGGTGGGGCGCATGCCGGACAGCACGCGCGAATGTTGGGTAACGACGGTGCTCACAATAGGAATTTCTACAGACCCAACATACCGTAAAGCGCCCGTTGCAATGCGCTTACGATGGGCGTCAGGATTTGCCCCAGAACACCGGTGACGAGCAATAGCAGGAGCAGGACAAAACCATAAGATTCAATGCGGTTCAATTGCCACGCCCATGGCCCAGGCAGCAAGCCCGACAGTACGCGCCCACCATCCAGCGGCGGGATGGGCAGGAGATTCAGCACCATCAAAATGATGTTAATGGAGATGCCAGCGATGCCCATATAAATCAGGAATTGGGCGGGTTGCCCAGGCTGCGCGCCGAACATCAGGGTGATCTTTATCAACAGGCCCCACAGCAGTGCCATGATTAAATTCGCCAAGGGTCCGGCCGCCGCAACCAAGGCCATATCGCGCTTCGGATGTTTAAGATTTTCCCAGGTAACCGGCACCGGTTTGGCCCACCCGAATACAAACGGGCTTACCATAAACATGACAGCAGGCACCAGCAGCGTGCCGATGGGATCAATATGTTTAATAGGATTGAGCGTTAATCGCCCCAACATCATGGCGGTAGGATCTCCGAGTCGACGTGCAGCCCAACCGTGAGCAACTTCATGAACAGTGATGGCGAATATAACGGGCAAGGCCCACACGGCGATACGCTGCAACAAGCTGAGATCTTCCATGCCGGGATTATATCCGGTTAGGCAACGCTGCGGTACCTCTGCGCTTGGTTTGCCGTGTACTCCCGGCTTTATAATGAAGCCGGGAGTGGAGCGCTAGTTTAGTTTCGAAGTAGCGAACAGGCCCAAGAGAAGAAAAATTACGAAGATGGCCACTGCAATGTAAAACAGTATCTTGGCTATTTCAGCGGCACTGGCAGCAATGCCGGTGAAACCGAATAACGCAGCGATAATAGCGATGATGAAAAAAATCGCAGCCCATTTAAGCATATGAACCTCCTTGCTAATTATTGCTATGGTGAATTGCCTTGCCGGGCTAATGCCGGTCATTCATTAAACAATAAGATGGTTTTTTTCACAACAAACGCTTTCTGCCCATTTAATATTTAATGATATTTAACATTAATAATAATAAATAATATATTGTATATTATAATATTTTATATCTATTTCAGATCAACCCGCTAAAAAGGAAACGGAAAAGTCTCACATTAAGAAATCAAAGATTAAATATCCAAGTTACCCTTACCCTGCCGGATAATCCGCGGAGTTCCGTCTTCCAGATCAACTACCGTGGTGGGTTCGAGTCCGCAGTTACCGCCATCAATAACGAGATCGACCTGGTGCTTGAGGGTAGTAAAGATTTCCTCGGGATCATTCAGCGGGATGTCACTATCCGGCAGCATTAATGTGGAACTCATCAGGGGTTCGCCTAGTGTTTCCAGCAGTGCGCGGGCGATGACGTGGTTGGGCACGCGCAGTCCGATGGTCTTGCGCTTGGGATTTTGCAAGCGGCGCGGCACTTCATGCGTCGCTTTGAGAATAAATGTATACGGGCCGGGCGTCAGCGATTTGATCAACCGATAGGCTG
>JBDSOT010000001.1:0-14269 GCA_039914705.1 Gammaproteobacteria bacterium
GCCTGCCGCGCGGTGACGAAGAAACCGCTGATTACCAAACTCTCGCCGAACCAAACCGATATTGCAGAAAATGCGCGGCGCTGCATCGAGGCGGGCACGGATGGCTTTGCCGTGATCAACACGGTGATGGGCATGGCAATCGACAGCGAAACCCGTACGCCAGTCATCGGCAATAATCAGGGCGGCCTATCCGGCCCGGCTATCAAGCCTATTGCGCTGCTCAAGGTACATCAGGTGTATCAGGTGTGCAAGGCGCACAATATTCCGATCATCGGGCAAGGCGGCGTGGTGAGTGCGCAAGATGCTCTGGAATTTATTATCGCCGGGGCCAGCGCGGTCGGTGTGGGTACCGGCCTGTTTTACGATCCCTTGTTATGCCCCAAGATCAATGCCGGTATTGTGGATTATCTGGAGCGGCATTCGCTAAGTTCGATCACTCCGCTGATCGGCAGTCTTAAAATCCACGAATACGTATCCACCGTTTGCAGTGGTTAAAAATCAATAGGCATTCGGCTGTTTAAAAATAACAAACGCAGTACGAATAATGATCCACAGGTCGAGTGACAGCGACCAGTTGCGCAAATAGTCGAGGTCGTAGTCGATACGCGCCTTCATTTTATCCATGGTCTCAGTCTCTCCGCGCAAGCCATGCACCTGCGCCCACCCGGTAATTCCTGGTTTAACCTTGTGACGCAGCATGTAGCCTTTAATAAATTTCCGGTACATCTCGTTATGCGCCACGGCGTGCGGACGCGGCCCGACAATGCTCATTTCCCCGCGCAGGACATTGAAGAATTGAGGCAGCTCGTCAAGCGATGTCTTTCTTAGGAATGCACCGAAGGGCGTGATGCGTTGGTCACCTTTCTTTGCCTGCATAACATTCGCTCCATCCTCGCTGACCGTCATGCTGCGGAATTTATAGACACGGATCTCCTCTCCGTTCAATCCGTAGCGGCGCTGCTTGAAGAAGACATTACCCGGCGAGCTGAGCTTCACGCCGATGGCTATCGCCAGCATTAAGGGCGAAAAAAGCAGCAATATAATGCTCGCCAAAACGAGGTCACTAACCTGTTTTGCAATGCCGCTGATGCCAAGAAATGGACTTTCAGTAATGGCCACGATCGGGATGCCCTTGATAGCGTCCATACGCGGCTGGATCAGGTCGAAAACAAATATATCGAGGACGAAGTAAGTAGATGCGGTGGTATCGTACAAATCCTGCAACAACTGCATGATTTGCGGACGCGACGACATCGGCAGGGCGATATAAATAATATCAACCCTATTTTGACGGACGTATTCCGCAAGCTCGCTCATACGACCCTGCACCTGCGGCCCGTTAAAATTCCATCCATTCAGACGTGCTGCATTTCTATCATCAAAGAACGCCTTGACCTCCATCCCCAGATGCGGCTCATCGGTTATTCGCTGGGCCAGTTGCAAACCCAATTCATTGATACCGGCAATTACAACCTTGCGCTGGCTACCCATTAACTGGATGATTTTTGAGCGGATTGCGCGCGCAAAAATATGTGTAATGAGCAGAATGCCGGGGGTGACGACAAACCAGGCCATCAATACCTGTTTCGAGTATTCCGCAGAAAGCTCGGTCGCATAACCGAGCAGAAGAACGACGCCGACGACAATACCCCAAGCGATTAAAATATCCTGTATATGCGCAAGTAGATGAACCTTGCGCAATGAGCGCATTAAGGGGATTTTCTCAAAAAGCAGAGATGAAACGAAGAAAACTATTATGGCGAGGACTAAATAATAGCCGTCAAATTTGACGCGATAAAAAATGGTGATCAGCATCAATGAGGCGATGATCACTAAGGGGTTCAGGAGTCGTTCCCAGATCGAAAAGCGAGGTAAATCGTTACCAATCATTTGTTTTACTCGCGTTGCCTAGCCTTTGCTATGCAATGTGGGCGGCGGCTGATTCCCGCGCGGGCGCGTGTTCTCCTGTTAATGGTTGCTTGCTGTACACATTATACGGGAAGGGGGGCGTGGGGCAAACGATGGCGTGCATGCGTACAACAATGGGCTGCTAACGTTCGTGTGTGTGGAATTATGTGCCGCGTGCAGAAAAATTGATTTGCGTGCGCCAATAGGAGGGATGCGGACTTAAGCTGCGCCTCTGCCTTTACGCACTGGCTGGTTTGCTAGAGGGTTGGGCTTGTCCGCCTGGAAACTGATTAAAGCCTGTTAAGAATTAAAAATCTACGCGCACCGAGGCCGTAACAACATTGTCATCATACCCGGCACCCGCTATCGTCGAGCTACGATCCTCATTTTGATAAGCCAATGCCAATAAGGTGTTGCGAAATGGTGAGTACCCAACGGAAATGCTCGCTATACGTAGGGTATCTTCACGATCTTCTGCGCCTGCTGGCGCGCCCGGCAAACCGGAGGTTCCCAATCCCTGAAAATCAAACTTCTCATGAGACAAACGGCCTTCCACAATAATCTTGTCCGTGGCCGACCAGCTTGGCGTGATACTGACCCCGCGAGTTATCGCGTAAGCCGACAGCAAGTCCTCCGTGGATAGAATTTGACGCCATGCCGAGAAGCTGATTAACGTCTTGCCCGTCACGCTCCAATCATATATCAGGCGTCCGGTGAAGCCGTCGAAGTCGCTAAACGCATCCTCGTCAGGGTCGCGCTGGACATAGCCTATGTTGCCGTTTATATGGGATTTGCTTCTGCTGTAGTCCACTTCGGCATTAATTTCGGACTGTTCATAATCATTGCTGACGGGGCCGCTGAAGAGCAGCGTATCGCCAACCCTACCCTTGGTAAGCCTGCCTTCCAAATTTATAAAGTTGTCAGCGCGGCTGGTGTAACGCAGGCCAAGCTTGCTCGTATCCTCGTCCCGATTGCGGTCGGACAGCGCGCTACGGCGCAAATCGAAGGCCTCGAAACCGCCGTGTAATTCAAGACCCGAGCCAATCTCATAGTTTGCATTAACGAATTGTGTTCTGCGCTTTTGTTCATCACGCACCTGCGACTGCAACAGACCGAAACCCGACAAGGTTTCGCGGTAGGTAAAACCGGCATCGCCGTTTAATTTATTACCGACTTGCCATTGTAACGTGGCGTTCGCATTCGTACCGGTAAAATCCAGAAAATCAAAATGGTTAAATAGATTGCGCTCCACACTAAGGCCGAGCAAAAGCCGCTGACGGCTGAACTTAAAGTCAACATCCAGGCCGGCTTCAAGACGATTTATCACATCGGATCGGTCCGTTCTGCCGATGGCTAAAATGGTATCGGCGTCAGAAAGCCCATCCGAGAGCCTGAATACGTTGTCGTCATAGGTAGTGCTGGCAGAGACATGCGGCTGAAAGGTATCGCCTTCCGCAGCGTTCGCGTATTGCGCGAGGAGAGCTGGCATACATAATGCGATGCATGATTTGATAAACTTGTTATTCACTATGCCCCGGATTTTATCCACTATAGGGTTCCTTCTAATTTTATTATTCGCCTGTCTTAAGATCAGACCAAAGACTTGATCAAGTCAGCTTGACAGGCTAAAAAATTATTCTAGCGATGGATGCTATAATATTCATTTAATTGAAGCAATAAATATATGATGCGGATAATGATACCGCTTCGTTTGCCCGCAGCGTTGCCCGATCGCTAACAGTTTGATACAAAATGCCCTAATTTCGCCTTGATGCATTTATTTTCATGAGGTTTGCCATGCTGATTGATAAGCTTGAAGCATCCGCACTGGTTCCCCCCTACGGCGAGAGACGTGTATTACTGCACTCCTGTTGTGCCCCCTGCGCGGCCGATATCATGAGTGAAATGACTCGCTCAGGGATCGATTACACCATCCTGTTTTATAACCCTAACATTCATCCGCAGAAGGAATATCTGCTGCGCAAGTCCGAAAATATGCGCTATGCCGACAAGCTGGGTGCTCCGTTCATCGACCTGGATTATGATACCGATAATTGGTTCGCGCGTACCAAAGGGCTGGAGGATGCCCCCGAGCGTGGTGAGCGTTGCACGGCATGTTTTGACATGCGTTTCGAACGCAGCGCGCTGTATGCCTTGGAACACGGCTTCAAGGTGTTCACAAGTTCACTGGGCATCTCGCGCTGGAAAGATATGGAACAGATCAATCGCAGCGGCGAACGTGCGGCGGCGCGTTATCAGGGCTTAACCTATTGGACCTTTAACTGGCGCAAAGGCGGCGGCAGTCAACGCACCGTTGAAATATCCAAGCAGGAAAACTTTTACCAGCAGGAATATTGCGGCTGTGTTTACTCACTGCGAGACACTAATCGTCACCGCAAGGCAGGCGATCGGGAGAAAATAAAGTTCGGCGTCAAATTTTATGGAAAAGAATAAGTCGGCTACTTGATCTTCTCAGAAAATCGCGATAAATAAATTTACGAACTGAATCATGAGCAACTCTCCTCATCTTGCCAATATCCGCTGGCACCCAACCACTGTCACCCGTCAGGGCAGAGCGGCACTGAATGGTCATCGGAGCGTTATATTGTGGTTCACCGGCCTTTCCGGGGCGGGCAAATCAACCATTGCGCACGCCGTGGAAGAAAAACTTTACGGCATGGGCTGCCGCACGTTTGTCTTCGATGGGGACAACGTACGGCATGGCCTGTGCGCTGATCTCGGATTTAGTGCGCAAGATCGCGAGGAGAATATCCGGCGCGTCGGCGAAATGGCCAAACTGTTCAACGAGGCGGGCGTGATCGCCCTCACCGCATTCATCTCACCGTTCCGAGCAGATCGGCAACGGGCGCGCGAACTTGTACCCGAGGGCGATTTTATAGAAATATATTGCCGCTGCGCGTTGGCCGTGTGCGAGCAACGGGATGTCAAAGGCTTGTACGCTAAAACCCGCGCGGGCGAGATCAAGGAATTCACCGGCATATCGTCCCCCTACGAGGCACCCGAACAACCCGAATTAATATTGGATACCGACCAAGCGTCTCTGGAAGACTGTGTAGCGCGTGTTATCGATCTATTACTCAGCAGGGATATTCTGCGGACATCCTGATTGCCGCATGCACTTCAATAATATTTATTTTAACGGCGCCAGCAGGCCCAGTAAAATAATGCTCGGATACAGATGTATCAATTTATTGATTATTGATAGATCAGTATCATTCTATTAAATCTCTAGACCAAGCCTATGATTCTATAGAGATAATAATAAGACTCTTCTATCCCATCAAGAGTAAATGTTGAGCCTTGCTGTCGGCTAGTTATTTGATTGATGGTGGGCCGTGTGCGGTTCGAACGCACGACCATCGGATTAAAAGTCCGGTGCTCTACCGGCTGAGCTAACGGCCCGTTTACATGATGCGGCTGCCATCCATGGCGAGGGGTTCGTTTTATACCTGACACCAACCAGTCTTCCTGACGGGCGTTCGCCGGGAACCGGCTCACCCGGCTGAGTTAACGGCCCCAAGATATCAAAGTGCGGCACTACAACCGGCTGTCGTCCATGGCGAGGGCTGCTAAGCGGGGCTTCATTTTAATGGTAGTCAGATGGGAATGCTATTAAGTGAGCAAAGATTTCTGCTCAGAGGCCGAGCATTCATTGATACATTGTAGGATCGGCGAGGTGCGCAGCTTGAAATCCCGCAGCACGCAGACGACAGGCATCGCATTTACCGCAGGCGCGGCCGTGATAATCGGCGCTGTAGCATGAAACAGTTCTGGAAAAATCCACGCCCAAGCGTGTGCCTTCGCTGATAATTTGCGCCTTGCTCATCCGGATCAGCGGTGTGTGACAGGTGAAGTTGCGCCCTTCTGCGCCTGCCTTGGTGGCAAGTTGGGCGAGGTTCTCGAATGCGGCGATGAACTCTGGGCGGCAATCCGGATAGCCGGAATAGTCTACTGCGTTGACGCCGATAAATAAATCGCTCGCCTTGAGTACTTCCGCCCAGCCCATCGCTATCGCCAGAAAAATGGTATTGCGCGCGGGGACATAGGTTAACGGAATGCCGGGTTGCTGTTGTTGCGGCACGTTGATCGTAAGGTCGGTGAGCGCAGAACCGCCGATACTGCCAAGGTCGAGTTTGATAATCTTGTGTTCCAGCGCACCCATGGTTTCCGCCACCTGCGCAGCGGCCGTTAATTCCGCGCGATGCCGCTGCCCGTAATCAAAACTTAAGGCGTAGCAGGCAAAGCCTTGTTCCTTGGCCAGGGCGAGCACAGTGGCCGAGTCCAGCCCGCCTGACACCAACACCACTGCCTTGGATTTCGATTTCGCCATGGTTTATTTTTGATTGTGAAATGATGCCTTGAATATCAACGGTGCGTATCGTCTACACACTGTTACTTACCGGCAACATTTCCCCATAAATATTTGTGCAATTGAATTTGCAGGCGCACCGGAAGGCGATCTTCCAATATCCAGTCCGCAAGATTGGTTGCATCAAGCTGCTGATGGCTGGGTGAAAATAAAACCTCGCAGCGTCCGGATAGATTATATTGATCAAGGATGTCTTTGGCCCACACGTAATCGGTGCGGTCGCAAAGCACAAACTTGACCTGATCATGCTGGCGTAAATGTTCGATATTGGCGTAGCGGTTTTTGTCCAGTTCACCCGAGCGCGGCGTCTTTAAGTCCATGACCTTAACAACGCGCGCATCCACATCAGATACATCCAGTGCACCGCTGGTTTCAAGCGAGACTTCATAACCGGCATCGCACAATTGTGCCAGCAATGTAAGGCAGGCCTTCTGCGCCAGCGGCTCGCCGCCGGTTACCGTGACATAGCGGGCTGAATATCCTGCCACTGTATGGAGGATATCGGACAGATTCATCTGCTGACCGCCGTGGAAGGCATACGCGGTGTCGCAGTAGTGACAACGCAACGGACAGCCGGTGAGGCGCACAAAGACCGTGGGCAATCCTACCGTGCGTGTCTCGCCCTGAAGGGAATAGAAAATCTCGGTGATGCGCAGTGCGGTAGTTACAGCTTTTGCGTTAGAGATTGACATGCGCTGCGAGGAAAGCGGTCAAGGAATTTAATTATTCTTCCTTGGTAGCCGCCTTTTGTTAATGACCTTCTTTGGTCATTTTTTGTAAGCGGGCCTCGGCCAGCTGCGCGGCCGCCGTGCCCGGATAATTCGCCTTCACCTCATCCAGCACCTTGCGCGCCTCGCCCCACTGCGATAACTCGTAATGGATAAATGCAATCTTCAGCGTGGCGTCTGCGCGTTTTGGGGTATCGGGGTAACGCTCAAGCAAGGTGGCAAACGCCTGCTGAGCGTCACTGAATTTACGTTTGACATAATAGGCCTCGCCAAGCCAATACTGGGCATTATCGGCATTATTTTCCTGAGGATAGCGGCTTAGGTAATCGTTAAAACCGCTGATCGCCTGGTCGTACTGGCGGCTCTTAAGGGCGCTGAAGGCTTGTTGATAGGCAAGCTGCTCGGCCGAACCGGCGGTTGAAGGTTCTATCGACACACCCGGAGGTACAACTGGAATTGTGCCGGCGTCAACCGGTGGGGTGTTACCCGGCGCTGTTGGACTACCGGAACTGTCTATGCCATCAACCGGGGCTGTATCACCGTCCAACACAGCGGATATGGGAACGTCAGCATCGACGGCTGGCTGATCTAGCGATGGGGTTTGTACTGGTGGTGTTGTTACTGGTGCGGCAGCACCACGCTGTTCCATGGCACGCAGACTATTTTGCAGAACCTCAATAGTGTGGCCCTGCACCTCAAGCTCGCCTTGCAAACGCTGCATATCCTGCTGCAAGGACTCGAGGCGCAGCACCATATCCGCTGCGCCCTGATTTTCCCAAAGCTGCTCAAGGCGGGCAAGCCGCTCTTTAGTGGAAAGATCACTCAAATCTTCCACGGCCCATGTATTCGTCATAAAACAGGCCACCAGCAAACCTCCCGCAATGGAGAGATTTGCCCGGTGGCCTTTACCTAACAGCGGCGCAGATTTATCCGGACCGGAATCACGCTGACTAGCCATACCGGTCGGGCAAGACATTACTTAACGGGCAGCGCCGTAGACGAATTCAACGCGGCGATTATACTGCCAGGCCTCCTGATCATGACCTTGCTCAGCAGGCTTCTCTTCGCCGTAGCTGATGGTTTGAATCTGGTTGGCGGACGCGCCCTCGGCCAGCAGTAACTGACGGACGGCATTGGAACGACGCTCACCCAAGGCAAGATTGTATTCACGCGAGCCGCGCTCGTCGGCATGGCCTTCCAGCGTTACGCTCTGGCCCGCATTGTTCGCCAGGTACTTGGCGTGGGTGGAAACAGTAGCGAGGTCGCTCTGGGCAACTTCAGTGCTGTCCAGGTCGAAATAAACAACGCGCTTCTGATTATAGAGCGGGCTGGAAGGATCACTGTACGGGTCACCGCCGACAGCGCCGCCTTGTGCGCCGCTGGTATCCGCACCATTGTTGGCACCGGTACGATCATCGACTGCCGCGCCGTCTTTGGGTTTGGTGCTGGCGCAACCGAATACCAAAATGGCCGATAGCGCAATGAATAATAATTTTGCAAAGACTTTCATGAAAACACTCCTAATAATTATGGTTAGTTACGACTTGGTTCGTTAAAAGTTGAATTCACGGTCACTTTAGGCCCAAACGGCGACCATACCGCTTCACGCACATCACCTTCCTTTAGCGCCAGGCTTTGACGCACGCGTCCATCCACCGAGATCGCCGCCAGTTCACCCTGTGCACCCGCTGTAGTGGCGTAAAGTATCATACTGCCGTTGGGCGCGAAACTCGGGGATTCATCAAGCGAACGGTCGGTGAGCACACGCACCTCTCCGTTCTGCAAGTCCTGTACCGCTATACGATAGGCACCGCCGTCACCCTGGATCATCGCGAGCATCTGACCGTTGGGCGAAAACACGCCGCGGGCATTGTAATCGCCCTCGAAGGTAACGCGCTGAGCTGCACCGCCGCTGGATGACATCCGGTAAAGTTGCGGGCGTCCACCACGGTCGGAGGTAAACACCAGGGTATTTCCGTCGGGGGACCAGGTAGGCTCGGTGTCGATGGCTGCATTGGTAGTCAGACGCGTGAGCGCCTTGCTGGCCAAGTTTAGCACATAGATCTCGGGATTGCCGTCCTTGGACAGCGTCATTGCAAGCCTGCGGCCGTCCGGTGCCCACGCCGGGGCACCGTTTAAACCGGGGTAAGAGGCCACCAGATCGCGACGCCCACTGATGACATCCTGCACATAAATCTGCTGACGGCGATTTTCAAAAGACAGGTACGCAAGACGGCTGCCGTCCGGCGACCAGGCCGGCGATAGAATGGGTTGCTTGGAGGTCAAGATCGTTTGCGAGTTATAGCCATCGGAATCGGCGACCTGCAACACATACGTTTGCGCGCCCCGGCGGGCCTGGGTGGCGGTGACATAGGCAATGCGCGTGTTGAATGCACCCGGCTGGCCGGTCAAGATTTCGTAAATAATATCGCTGATTTGGTGCGCGATGGTGCGTAACTCGCCTGCGCCTCCGGTAAAGCGATAACCCGTTAACTGGGCACCCCTAAGCACATCGAATAATTCAAACCGCACGTCGTACTGGCCGGGACCTACAGGGAAGACATTACCCACGACCAGATTGTCGGTGCCCAATGCCCGCCAATCTCCGAAATTGACCTCCGCTGCCGCATGAGGGTGCGCCAGCAAATCGCGTTCAGGCAACGGTGCAAAGCGCCCACTGCGCCGCAAGTCGCTTGCCACTATCGCGGCAATGTCCTCGGGTGGCGCGGCGGCTTGGCTGCCGAAGGGTACAATGGCAATCGGCAGGGCACCTTCCACACCTTCGGTAATATTGATGGTAAGCGCCGCCATGGCACTGCCCATAGGAAGCACGAGGCTCAGGGTACAAATCAGGAAAAATCGCATAAACATAAACACCTCGGTGGCATTGTCGTGCTACCGGTAACTTTATCCGCTAAAGAACATATTACGGATTGCCGGTAGAGATGGTAAAAAAGCGGCAGCCAGGTTTGCAAACGTGTATGCCTTATGACCACCGGCATACATTGATCGTTCGCACCGTTAGCCAGCCTTGCGGCACATGACTAGGGGGTGAATACAAAATCCAGCTCACCCTTTAAATATTCGAACACCGCCGGATCGGGCGGAAAAGGTAAGGGCGAGGCCCTTAACACTGCACGTTCTACAGAGCGATCATAAACATCGTCACCGCTACTCTCAATTACCTTGGCGTCGATTACGCGCCCTTCGGGACCCAAAGTCACCCTGACCGTGCACGACATACCGGGCCTTGCACTTGCAGGCCGCAACCAGTTGCGCGTTACCTTTTGCTTAATCAACGCCGTGTAACGCGCAAGCTCGCTTTGCACTGCCTGCTCGCGCGCCTCGGCATCCTCCGCCGCCAACTCCGCGTCGATCTGCTTTTTAAGCTGATCTTCGGACTCGCGTCGTTTGCGCGCCTCGTCGTCGGCCTTTTGTTTCTTGTCCGCCTCGATTTTACGTTGCGTTTCGGCTTCCGCCAAGCGCTTTTCCTCCGCAGCCTGATTTTCCTTAAGCTCGGCGATGCGCTTTTCCTCCGTCTGTCGCTTTTGCTCTGCCGCTGCATGCTCCTGCTTGGTCTGCTCCAGACGCGCGGCCTCAGCCTGCTGTTCGGCCTTTAATTGTTCAAGATGAGTTGCCTCGGCCTGTTGATCTTTCTTTAATTGCTCCAGGCGTGCGACCTCGGTCTGTTGTTGTTTCGCAGTCTCCTCAGCGGCCTTTTTTCGCTGACTTTCCAGATCAGTCAAGCGCTGCTCTTCTTCCTTACGAGCCTGTTGAGCCTTCTCTACCTGCTCATCAAGTTTTTTCTGACGCTCCTGTTCCTGCTGTTTCTTCCGCAAGTCCTCATCTTTCTTGCGCCGCATCTCAGCCTGTACCTTGGCCTCATCCACCATTGTCGCCTGCACCGCATTAACCTTGCCGGCGGCCTGCGGCGCTAGCTTGGGCTTCCAGTCCAGACCCACAACGAGCAGGGCGATCAGCGCCAAATGCACCAGAATGGCGAAGCTTAGGGGGCGAAGATTATCACCTAATTTTTTAAACATTAAGCGCGGCTCACGGGCTAACCTGGGAGGCCGGCGGCGATTCGGTAACCAGCCCCACGGAGGGTGCGCCCGCGCCTTGCAGGAGCGCCATTACAGCCACGACCTCGCCGTAATTGACGTTTTTATCGCCGCGCACCATGATCGGCGTAGTGGGCTGATTGCGCATCACTGCGGCAACCCGGTTCATTAATGTCTGCGGGTCAATGGCCTTGTCACGGCCGTCGCCGACACTCAAAAAATAATCTCCGGCGGCATCCACGGTGACCACCAGCGGTTCCAGTTGTTCGGGTGGTATGGGTTCGGCGGCGGACTGCGGCAGGTCTACCTTCACACCTTGCGCGAGCAGCGGCGCGGTGATCATGAAGATGACCAGCAGCACCAGCATCACGTCGATGTACGGCACCACGTTCATTTCGGCCATGGGACGTTTACGGATGCGTTGACGGAGGGCCATTAAACGTGCGCCTGGCGTTGCAGGATGGTGGAGAATTCTTCCAGGAAGGCATCGTAGCGACTGATGAGCCGCTCCACATTACTGGCAAAAGCGTTGTAGGCGATGACCGCCGGGATGGCGGCGAACAGGCCCATGGCCGTGGCGATCAACGCCTCGGCGATACCAGGGGCGACCAGGGCCAAGGTGGCCTGGTGAACATTACTCAGGCCGCGAAACGAATTCATGATGCCCCACACCGTGCCGAACAGGCCGATATAAGGGCTGGTAGAACCGACCGTGGCGAGAAACGGCAGGTTTACCTCCAGTTTGTCGATCTCGCGCGACAGCGCCACGCGCATGGTGCGTTGCGCGCCCTCCACCATATCCATGGGTTCAATGCCGGTCTGCTGGCGCAAGCGCGCAAACTCCTTGAAGCCGGTCTCGAAGATCGCCTCAAGGCCTGAGGTGCGCTCGCTGCGGGTGATCTGTGCATATAAGGCATTTAAATCCTTGCCTGACCAGAAGCGCTGCTCGAATTCATCGGCATCGGCGCGCGCCTGGCTGAGGGCGGCGCGCTTGCGGAAGATCATGGTCCAGGAAACCATGGAGGTTACCAGTAATAACACCATGACCAACTGTACGAGTACGCTCGCATTAAGCACTAAATGGACTATTGATAAATCAGTGGTGACTGGCACAAGTAATCTCCGCGAGAAGGGATGCAGGCAAGGGTGTCGGACTCCAGTTCAGGGAACTGACGCAGGCGATCTTGATCCGGCCGCTGCACAGGATGACATTATTTTCACTGTTCATTATCGTTTGTTCGAAGGTCAGGGTAGTTCTGCTATGTTTGAGTATTGTTACGCTGACGGTCAGTTGTTGATTAAAACGTCCCGGCTTGAGGAAATCCACTGCGGCGCTGCGCACTACGAATAAGATGCCTTCCCGCGCTAAATCGTTCTGCTCAAAACCTGCGTAGCGCAACCATTCCGTGCGCGCGCGTTCCATAAACTTGAGGTAATTGGCGTGATACACCACGCCGCCGGCATCGGTGTCCTCATAATACACCCGAACCGGCCATACGAACTCACTCAAATGCCGATCCTGCTACCATGTCCATCAATAATGTCAGGCCTGAGCATTTGAAAACTGCAAGTATCGTGCCTTGGACTTGTAGCGGGACGAATCTTGCGCGGCGTCGATATAACCGTGCGAGGTGAATTCAGCGGGGAGAAATATCGTTGCATTAAATTCGGGAAATTGAGCTTGGAAGCCGGCTAATTATATTTTCACTAGACCACAGATGCCAGCAAAAATTCACTGCGCTACACAATATCAAAGGCGCACGTCAGCCATCTCCAAATAGATCCGGCGGCAATTCAACTTGTTTATGCATAACCGGACAAGGCAGCCCGAAGTGTAAATAGGCAGCGCGCGTCACCACCCGTCCGCGCGGAGTACGCATTATAAATCCTTGCTGAATTAAAAATGGTTCCAGCACATCTTCAATAGTGCCGCGCTCCTCGCTGATCGCCGCCGCCAGGCTGTCAATGCCCACTGGCCCGCCCTCAAATTTCTGAATCATGGCGAGCAGTAATTTCCTGTCCATCATATCGAAGCCGTTGCTGTCTACATCGAGCAGATCCAGTGCGCGGTCAGCGACCGGGCCGGTGATGAAACCCTCGGCGCGCACCTGGGCAAAATCGCGCACGCGACGCAGCAGACGATTGGCAATGCGCGGAGTGCCGCGCGAGCGGCTCGCAATCTGCACGGTGCCTTCTGCATCAATTTGCACGCCCAGGATACCGGCGGAGCGCTGCACGATGCTGCATAGTTCCTGCGTTGAATAAAATTCCAGGCGCTGCACGATGCCGAAGCGGTCACGCAGCGGAGAGGTCAACAGACCCGCGCGCGTGGTTGCGCCGATCAGCGTGAACGGCGGCAAATCGAGCTTAATCGAGCGCGCCGCCGGACCCTCGCCGATCATGATGTCGAGCTGATAATCCTCCAGCGCCGGATAAAGTACCTCTTCAATCACCGGACTCAGGCGATGGATCTCATCAATGAACAACACGTCGTTGGGTTCAAGATTAGTCAACAGCGCAGCCAAATCTCCGGGGCGTTCCACCACCGGGCCGGAGGTCGATTTGATATTCACGCCCAATTCGTTGGCGATAATGTGCGCCAGCGTGGTCTTGCCCAAGCCCGGCGGCCCGAAGATCAGCACATGATCGAGTGCCTCGCCGCGCGCCTTGGCGGCGGCTATAAAAATATCCATTTGCTCGCGCACCGGACCTTGGCCGACATAATCCGCCAGACGCTGCGGGCGGATCGTGTTGTCCAGTAATTCCTCTTCGCGCGCCCGGCTGTCCGGAGTTAGTATGCGGTCACTGTGTATCATGCCAAGTCCAGTGTGGATGGTTTATTCATTAAATCGTAAACGTAGCGCGCGCTGTAGGCACGAACAGCATCTTCGCCCTTCGCGCGGGCAGCATTTGATTAGCCTTTCACCAAGGCCTGCAAGGCGCGGCGGATAATCTGCTCGCTGCCCAATTGGTGGGCCTCACCATTGGTATTGATGGCGTGCACCATGCGACTTGCCTCCTGCGGCTTGTAGCCTAGAGTTACCAGCGCGCTGACGGCATCATCAACGGCCGCGCTCTCCCCTTGATGTGCCCCTGTTATTCCGGCGCTATCGCGGCTTATGCCACTCGGACTGCCCTGCCAATCAGACAGGCGGTCGCGCATCTCCAGGACAAGCCGCTCG
>JBDSOT010000015.1:0-11209 GCA_039914705.1 Gammaproteobacteria bacterium
ATGTGTTCGGGGAAGAAGTCATCCGTACTCTGCCCGAGGCGAGCCTGCTGGTGAATGCCACCAACAATGCATGGTACGGCGACTCGCTCGCGCCGCCACAGCATTTGCAGATGTCGCGCATGCGCGCGCTCGAAACCGGCAGGCCGGTGCTACGCGTCACCACCAACGGCATCTCCGCGATCATTAATCCCAAGGGCAAGATTGTCGCGCGTTCTCCGCAATTTGAAACTTATGTACTCACCGGAAGCGTACAGCCGATGCAAGGTTCGACGCCTTATATAAAATTGGGTAACGGGCCGGTGCTGCTATGGCTTGCGCTGATGATAAGTTTGGGTTTTGTACTACAGCGTGGGAACTCGAATATCCCCCGCAACGACGAGGCAGATAAGGACACAGCAAATCTTGCTTAGCGGATGCTAGGGAAGCTCTGATTTATTCAGAGTTTTCCTGGTTATTTCCTGAAATGCGTCGGAATCTCGTTGCATAACACTTTGGGCAAGGCGGTATACGGCCAGTCGCGTGAAAGTGCATCGGCTGTCCGCAGGCGGCGCAGCTTAATGTGCCGACACCGGTGACCTCGCCCGTATGCCATATGTTCGTGTTTTTAGACTCGTCCGCCACCTTGGCGCGCAGACCGAGTTTGTCCAGTTCCTGCCGGGTTCTATCGACCATCGTGGAAAACACATCGAGCACACGCTGCTCGACTAATTTCATATCGAAGCGCAGCCAGGCCGCCAGTTCTTTCCCGGTGACCGTGAGATAGTCTGCGGCGTCATGCAGGTCGCGTTTGACATAGGTGCCGATCTTCTCGGCCTCTTCACGTGTGAGTTCCCCTAATTCCACCGCCTTCTTCTTGGCGGACTCGATATGCTGCTGGACGCTCGGCAGCGTATCGTGCCCGGCATGTTCGAGCGCGGCCTTGACGCGTTCCATCATGCGGTTGTAGGCGAGCACAAGTTTTTCGCTGGTATTATTTTCAGTCATAACGGCAGTCTCCCTGAAGTGTTAGGGCTAGTGTGTACCAATCCTGATGGACTGCCTAGTCATGCTGATCATTGTGAGCCTAGCCTCCCCTACGGTATCCTTGCACATTTTCACAGGTTCACATCAATGGATGAACTTTACCACCCCGCCATCATCGAGACCGAGGCCCAGCGCTATTGGGACGAGGCGCAGGTGTTCAAGGCCGTGCCCGACTCCACGCGGCCGAAATATTATTGCCTGTCGATGTTTCCCTACCCCAGCGGACGCCTGCACATGGGCCATGTGCGCAATTACACTATCGGCGATGTGATCTCACGCTACCAGCGCATGCAGGGCAAGAATGTATTGCAGCCCATGGGTTGGGACGCTTTTGGCCTGCCTGCCGAGAACGCGGCGCTGCAAAATAATGTGCCTCCCGCGCAGTGGACCTACGCCAATATCGACTACATGCGTGCACAACTCAAGCGCCTCGGCTTCGGTTACGACTGGGACAAGGAACTCGCCACCTGCCACCCGAAGTATTACCGCTGGGAGCAGTGGTTGTTCACACGCCTGTTCGCGAAGGGTCTTGTTTATAAAAAGACCGCGCCGGTGAACTGGTGCCCGAACGACATGACCGTGCTCGCCAACGAGCAGGTCGTGGAAGGCCGCTGCTGGCGCTGCGATACCGTGGTCGAGCGTAAGGAGATCCCGCAGTGGTTCATGAAGATCACTGCGTATGCTGATGAGCTGCTGTCCGAACTCGATAAGCTTGACGGCTGGCCGGAGCAGGTCAAGACCATGCAGCGTAACTGGATCGGCCGCTCGGAAGGCGTGGAGGTGCGGTTTGACATCGCGGGGCAGGGTGAATCTCTCACAGTTTTTACGACCCGCCCCGACACGCTCATGGGTGTGACCTATGTCGCCCTCGCGGCCGAGCATCCGCTTGCCCTGGCCGCCGCGCGCACTAATCCTGAGTTAGCAAAGTTTATCGACGAGTGCCGCCATATCGAGACCGCCGAGGCGGCCATGGAGACCATGGAAAAGCGTGGTATGGACATCGGCATCAAGGCCCTGCACCCCATCAGCGGCGAGTCGGTGCCGGTGTGGGTCGCCAACTTCGTGCTCATGGCTTATGGCACGGGCGCGGTGATGGCGGTGCCGGCGCACGACGAGCGCGATCATGAGTTTGCCTTGAAGTATGGCCTGCCGATCATGCCCGTGGTTTACCCAACAGACAATTCAAATCTTGATGTAAACGAAACCGCGTACATTGAAAAAGGCATATTAAAAAACTCAGGTGAGTTCTCCGGCCTTACTTCGGAGCAGGCCTTTAGCGCCATTGCTAGTTTTCTTGAAGCGCACGGCAAAGGCCATCGCCGCGTTAACTACCGGCTGCGCGATTGGGGTGTGTCCCGGCAGCGTTATTGGGGCGCGCCGATTCCTATTATCAATTGCCCAGGCTGCGGCGCGGTGCCAGTGCCTGATGAGCAACTGCCCGTGGTGCTGCCCGAGGATGTGCGTATTCAAGGCGTGGGTTCGCCGCTCAAAAAGATGCCGGAGTTTTATCGGACGACTTGCCCTAGGTGCGGCGGAGCGGCGGAGCGCGAGACCGATACCTTCGACACCTTTATGGAATCGTCCTGGTATTACGCGCGCTACACCTGCAAAGACAACGACAGCGCCATGCTCGACGCGCGCGCGGATTATTGGCTACCCGTGGATCAATACATCGGCGGCATCGAGCATGCAATATTGCACCTGCTCTACGCGCGTTTTTATCAAAAATTAATGCGGGATGCAGGGTTGGTGAAGGCGGACGAACCCTTTGCCCATTTGCTCACGCAGGGCATGGTGCTGAAAGACGGCTCGAAGATGTCCAAATCCAAGGGCAACACCGTCGACCCGCAGGCGCTGATCGATAAATACGGCGCGGACACCGCACGGCTGTTCATCATGTTTGCCGCCCCGCCCGAGCAATCTTTGGAATGGTCTGATGCGGGCGTAGAGGGCGCGTATCGGTTCTTGAAGCGCCTGTGGTCATTTGCATACAGTCATGAAGATATTCTACGGTTGCAAAATAAATTATTGCGTGAAAATCAAGCGATGCAGATTGATTGGGTCAACGTCGTACCGGAACAGTGCGCCGTGCGCAAAGAAATACATAGTATTTTAAAACAGGCGAATTATGATTTCGCCAGGTTTCAATTCAACACCGTAGTATCAAGCGGCATGAAATTGCTTAATTTACTGCTGGATATTCAGGGGGCTGCCTGTATCGCACCAGGAAAAACGCATGAACCACTTATTAACGTTAAATCTCATTTGGTGCATGAAGGCTTCGGTATTTTGTTGAGGTTGTTATCACCTATTGCGCCGCATATTACACATTATTTGTGGAAGGAGATGAACTACGGTGACACTATAATAAATGTTGCCTGGCCGACAGTCGACAGCGCCGCACTGATCAGTGACACTATAGACCTCGTGATACAGGTCAATGGCAAGCTGCGTGGGCGTATATCGGTGTCGTCTTCGGCAAATGAGGTCACAGTGAAGGAAAGTGCTCTGGCGGACGAAAATGTCAAACGTTTTACCAGCGGCAAGGACGTGAAGAAGGTCATTGTCGTACCGGGAAAATTGGTCAATATTGTGGTGGTAGATAAGGTGATGCCGTGATCATGCATAAAATAAAAATCGTTCGAGGATCGCCGATGAAGACAGTTACGACTATGTTTCTGGGCATGCTGCTGTTGCAAGGCTGCGGATTTCAGTTGCGCGGCGCTACGCCGGAGGCTAAAAACATACCGCTGACTTATGTGCAGGCCGCTAATGCGAGTCTGCTACAGGCACAATTAAGCCGCATCGACAAGGTCACTGAAAATGCTGAAGCGGCGCAGGTGGTGTTGAATATCATCAATGAAAGCTTCGACCGCCGCGTCCTCTCCGTTGGTTCCTCCAGCGGCAAGGTGCGCGAATACGAGTTGCGTTATCAGGTTAATTTCCAGGTCGCGGACAAGACCGGAAAGGAACTGCTGCCCGCACAAACGATCAATTTAACGCGCGACTACTTGTTTAATGAAATGCAGGTGCTGGGCAGCGACAGCGAAGAGGTAATTTTGCGCCGTGACATGGTGCGCGATGCCGCCGGGCAGATCATGCGACGCCTGCAAGCGTTGAATAAAAATAATACATAACAAGTGACCAGATGAAATCTGAATTTAACGTCGTTTGTTGCAACATTTGTGAGAATTAAACCCGAGCAACTTTCATCTCACCTCAAGCGCGGCCTTGCGCGCGTTTATCTGGTCAGCGGCGACGAGCCTTTGCAGCTGGAGGAATGCTGCGATGCCATCCGCATGCAGGCGCGCGAGGCTGGTTACAGCGAGCGCGAGATCCTGCACGCGAACAAAGATTTTGCATGGGGTAGCCTGGCGCAGGCCGCGCAGACCTTGTCGTTGTTCGCGCAGCGGCGAATTCTGGAGCTGCGCATTGCAACCGGCAAGCCTGGTGAGGCAGGCAGCACGGCATTGTGCGCGTATGCAGCCAACCCCGCGCCGGACAATCTTCTGCTGATCATTTGCCCCAAGCTCGATGCGTCAACGCAAAAGAGTAAATGGTTTGGCGCGCTCGAGCAGGCCGGTGTGATCGTGCAGATATGGCCGATTAGTCTGGCCGAGATGCCGGCCTGGATTACGCGACGCATGAACGCGAAGGGCATGCAGGTAAGCCGTGAGGCGGCCGCTTTATTGGCCGAACGCGTTGAGGGCAATCTGCTGGCGGCGGTGCAGGATGTTGAAAAGCTGTATCTCCTGCACGGGCCGACGTCTATTGATCTGACTGCCGTCACGCAGGCCGTAACCGATAGCGCGCGCTATGATATGTTCGAGTTTGTCGATACGGCATTGAAGGGCGATGCCACGCGCGCCGCACGCATGCTGACGGGTCTGCGCGCTGAAGGGGCCGAGCCGGTTCTCATATTATGGGCGGTGACCAAAGAACTGCGCAGCCTCGCCGGTATGGCCTATGATTGCGCGCAGGGTATGAGCGCAGAGCAAGTGCTAGTAAAATACCGCGTGTGGGACAAGCGTAAGGTTCCGGTGCGGCTTGCCTTGCAGCGGCATAAACTATCGGCGTGGCAAGATTGGCTGCGCATGGCCTCGCGCATCGACCGCACCATTAAAGGTCAGCGCGCGGGTAATGTCTGGGATGAGTTGCTGCAAATGAGCCTGGAGGTCGCGGGCGTGCGTTGGGTCAAGAATGAACAAATCAGAGTGTATGCATAAGATGAACATTGAACAGTACATGCAGGATATAGGGCAGCGCGCGCGGATCGCCGCGCGCGCATTGAGCCGTGCAGGAACCGATACCAAAAATACTGCCCTGCTGGCCATGGCCGATGCTATTGAGCACGATGTGCAGGCCTTGCTTGGCGCAAATAGTAAAGACATGCAGGCCGGCAAAGACAGCGGCCTTGATAGCGCCATGCTCGATCGGCTGGAATTGAATGAGGCGCGCGTGCAGGCTATGGCCGACGGACTGCGCCAGATTGCTGCACTGACTGATCCGGTCGGCGCGATCAGCGACCTGAAAACTCAGGCGTCGGGCATTGAAGTGGGACGTATGCGAGTGCCGCTCGGTGTCATCGGCATCATTTATGAATCGCGCCCTAACGTAACGGCGGACGCAGCCGGGCTGTGTCTTAAATCCGGCAATGCCGCGATTTTGCGCGGCGGCTCCGAGGCCCTGCATTCGAATCAGGCCATCGCCACGTGTATCCACACCGGGCTTGCCAGGGCGGGTCTGCCACGCGATGCCGTGCAGGTTATCGAGACCGCCGACCGCGCCGCAGTGGGCGAGCTAATTCGTATGAAAGAATATGTCGATGTGATCATTCCGCGCGGCGGCAAGAGTCTGATCGAGCGCATCAGCAACGAGGCGCGGGTACCCGTTATTAAACACCTGCACGGCATCTGCCACGTTTACATCGACGACAGGGCCGATACCGACAAGGCTATGCGTGTTGCCTACAATGCCAAGACGCAGCGCTACGGCACCTGCAACACCATGGAAACTTTATTGGTGGCCGAAGGCATTGCGAAAAATATATTGCCCATCTTAAGTAAGATGTACCAGGAGGCGGGCGTGGAGTTGCGCGGCGATGCGGCAACGCGCGCACTGGCGCCGGGTATCAACGCCGCCACCGCGGAGGACTGGGATACCGAATATCTTGCGCCTATCCTGTCCGTGCGCGTTGTAAAAGATATGGACGAGGCCATGGAACATATCCACGCGCACGGTTCGAACCATACCGAATCCATTATCACCGAGGATAAGGCACGCGCGCAGCGTTTTTTGCAAGAGGTCGATTCAAGCTCGGTGATGGTCAATGCCTCCACGCGTCTGGCCGATGGTTTTGAATATGGCCTCGGTGCCGAGATCGGCATCAGCACCGACAAACTGCACGCGCGCGGCCCGGTCGGGCTGGAGGGTCTGACCACTCAGAAATTCATCGTGATCGGCGATGGGCATATTAGAACATAGAGAAAAGATGACATCTTCTATTGTGGCTGACTCGGTGCCCGTCTTTGTCTGTTCTCTGCCTTGCGAATGATCGGCATCCTCGGCGGCAGTTTCGACCCCATTCATTTCGGTCATTTGCGTCTGGCGCTGGAAATTTATGAGGGCCTGCAACTGCAACAGCTGCGTCTGATTCCCAGCGGAAACCCGCCGCATCGCGCCGCGCCGGTTGCCACCGCGACGCAGCGACTTGATATGCTCAGAGCCGCGTTGCGGAACGAACCGGGGCTATGCGTCGATGAACGCGAAATCCATCGTAGCGGTCCTTCCTACACAATCGACACATTAATCTCGTTGCGGGCTGAACTAGACGATGCGTCGTTGTGTCTTATCCTCGGAATGGATGCCTTCGTGAGGTTCGACAAGTGGCGGCGCTGGCGCGAGATTATCCAGCTCGCCCATATCGTGGTCGCACAACGGCCCGGTTTCGATGTGCCGACAGGTGCACCTGTAGAAAACGCCACACTGGCCAAAGAACTCGCCGAGGTGGTAGCCGAACGCCGCATCGTTGGTGCGCAACAGTTGGCAGACAAACCGGCTGGTAACATCCTGTTTTGGCCGGTGACACAACTCAGCATCTCGTCATCACAGATCCGCAGTATGATCGCAGCCGGCCAAAGCCCGCGCTATCTGGTGCCCGATGCAGTGATAAATACGATAAAATCGCACGGCATCTATCTGAACCCCGAAGCGCACACGAAAGAGGAAACGCATGCAAAAAATTAAACTCTACAACACAGCCAGTCTCGCAAGGGCATGATGAAACTCGAACAACTGAAAAAACTCGTCATCAACGCCCTGGAAGATTTGAAGGCCAGCGACATCAAGGTGCTCGATGTGCGCGGCCTGAGCAATGTGACCGACTTAATGGTGATCGCCAGTGGCACCTCCGACCGTCAGGTCAAATCGCTGGCCAGCAATGTCGTAGAGCAGGCCAAACTGAAGGGCCACCCGCCGATCGGCGTGGAAGGCGAACAAGTCGGCGAATGGGCGCTGGTGGATCTGGGTGATGTCGTGGTACACATCATGTTGCCCACCGTGCGCGACTTTTATAATCTCGAAAAATTATGGAGCGATGCAGGACAAATGGAAGTGGCCGACCCCGCGCGCGCCGAGGCCGATGCCAAACTGTCCGCCGGGCGGAAAAAAAGAGCCGTTCCGCGCTGAGCCGTGAAGCGCGTCGCTGCTTTATGGATGATCCCGCTCGCGCAGCCTTGCTGAGCAAGCTAGCATGCCCGCCTGGATAACAGAAGGCTACCCAGAATTGCTGCGGTGCATCCGTTTTAAAGACCCGGATCCGGCAAGACGTTAATGTTCATGCACAACAATGGGTTGGATTCATATAAGCTTGACTCTAAAAAAACATAAGGTTATGGTTTAGCTTGCGCGATCCCCTATTGTCAGTTGCCTCGCGCAAATCCAGTTAGTGTAAGACCGTCACGATCCCGTCACGAAAGCATCCTATAGTGATAGGCGCAGAAGATAACATGCGGCAAGATGTGCACTTCTTGCCGCAGGAGATTTTACCGAGTTCCAGTCCGGGGCAAACATCCTGCATAACTCCGTGACTGGTTGCAATGCAATCGTATGCAGAACTTGAAGAATATACAGCGAAATTGAAAAGATCGGCAGGTGATTGCTAAGCGCAAGGCTCACAGCCATGGTCGTTTAGAGAATCACATCCTGCTTACTACATTAGGAAATGCGATTTTTAAAGGAGAAGCCCCATGGATATGTATATGTCGGCAACATCTTGTACCCCCCGTGAAATACCCTCGCCTAGAAATAATCAAAGCATTAACTCGCTCAGCTCACAGCACTTTTTAACATCCCGGTCCCGAATCCTCCGTTATTTATCGTTGCTTGTTTTATTATCCGTGCTGGCGATGTCGTTCAGCCAGACCGCTTTCGGCGCTACTGCTACTGCGGTAGGCATGTTCGATGTGACCGATACGACCAAATTTTCCGGCGTCTACAAGGACAGTACCACACAACAAGACTCCACGGTCGGGATCAATAACGCAATTAAATTTGCTCGTGACAATAACAAGGCCCTTTATTTCCCGAGTGGCACTTATTACGTGAGTGATACCATCCTTGGCGAGGATAATCCACAGCAAAGGCGCGGAACGCATGACGGAACGGGAACAATTCAGCTTATCGGCCAGACAACAGGCACCCGGCCCGTGATATCTTTGAAAGACAACTCTCCTCTATTCGCTGGTGTACCTACAGAAAAGAATAATAAGCGTGTTGTCGAAATTCGCCATACCTGGTTCGATCCCGTAACAAAAACAGTTAAGGAAGCTGCCGATTCTGCTTTTCGCGACATATTCCGCGGTATCGATATCAATGTAGGCAGCGGTAATCCATTGGCCGTCGGTCTGAAATTCGACGCTGCACAGCATTCCATGCTGGAGGATGTAAAGATTACGGGGACCGGTAGTTATTATGCGGGCATCACAGCTGTGCCCGGTGCGAACATGGCAGCCACCAATATCGAAGTCGTGGGCGGGAAACATGGTCTGCGGCTGAGCGGTGCTGATCTTGGTGGAAGTTCTCTCGGTGCCCTGCTCGTGGGCTTGAAACTATCGGGACAGACTGGCCCAGCCCTGCACCTTGATATAGGTTCAGCACCTGTGGTGATCGGTCTGGAAATTACCAAAAACAGCGGCACCAGTTCCGCGATAGAGCTGGGGAATAACTACTTTTCCTCTGGTAATATGACGCTTATCGACGCCAAGATCGACATGCTAGGAACCGATCCGGCGATTGACAATGTCCCAATTTATGGTAGCCCCGGAAGGTTTGTCGCGCTTACGAATGTATATGTTAGACACGCCGCCACCACTACTACTCCGCCGCCTTACATTGTGGACACGACTGATCCGGCCTTGGGTAAGCCGGATGGGGACTTGCCAGGAGTAACTAATGGCGGGTGGACGTGGGTTAAAGAGTTCACCTTCACACCTACTGTTATCGGCAGTGAAATCATCAATGGGACGAGAGTGAACTTTAACGCAACGAATTTAATTGATGGTGTGCTAGGCAATACGTCGATCAAGACGATCACCTCAGTAGCTTCTGCGCCAACCGATCTTATAAGTCGCAACGTGTGGTCTAGTACGCCTTCCTTCGACACAGCGGGCGTGGTGTTAGCGACCGCAGCCCCCTATAACGCCATAGCCAACGACATTATTGACGACACGGCGGCTATCCAGGCAGCGCTTGATTCGAGCCTCAACGCAAAGGTCTATCTTCCAGCCGGCACGTATATTATTAAAGCGCCGCTCCTCGTAGGGGCTAACGATACATTGATGGGGGTGCCGGGGTTTCGGTCGACCTTACAACGTTCTACAGGTTGGATTCAACCCTACGACTCAGTAACTGGGGATGGCCGCACCTGGATGATCGATACCGAACCCAGCGCCTCAGGCACTGCGCTGCTACAGGACCTCGCACTTGATAACGATCATGCATCCGTGGATAAAACCGTCGTTGGCGGAATACGGTGGCGGGTGGGGCGCAATTCCATGGTTCGCGGGGTACGCACCACCCTCGCAGCCAGCCGCAATGAGGGAACCCCCGCACAAATTTTTCGAATCGAAGGTAATGGCGGTGGTCGTTGGTATTCCTTGGCCGACCATGTTGGGGTTAACAACAGTAGTAGTAATCCTTTTGTTGATCCTCTCTTCAGGAAGCTCTACGTGACCGGCACCTCACAGCCTTTGACATTTTACGGACTTAATCTCGAGCACGGAGGCGTTCAATCACCAACACTGCAACAATATGCTTTTTCTGAGATGGTCAACGCTTCTAACGTCCGTATTTTGGGGAGTAAAATAGAATCCGATGGCTTGGTCTACATCTTCGATAATTGCCCAAACCTCTTTGCCGCCATGCTTTTCGCTAACGAGAATAGCAATCCAAAAACTCCGCTTGTAGAGATGCGGAACACCTTAAACGCCCAAAACGCCCCAAAGGCCCCAGCTCTATTTTATGGAGTGTCGTGGCCGTCTTCATCGAGCGACGAACTCGTGAAGGATGACGATCCCGCCGCCCCGGTAACCCGCTCTGGCTACCACTTATTAGGGGTATATAAACTGGGTGTTGTCGATCACACCGTTTGGCAAAACCCAAATATCGCCCCCACGGTTTCGATTACCTCGCCTGCCAATGGCGCCAGCCTTCCGCTCGCTGCTACCACGATTTCAGCGACAGCGAATGATAGCGATGGCACGGTCGTTCGGGTGGATTTCAAGGCCAATGGCACATTGATTAATAGCGATACCACTTCACCGTTTAGTGTCTCCTGGACCCCGGCAGCCGGCAGCTACAGTCTCACTGCCGACGCGACGGATAATGTAGGTGCTACTACCAAGTCTGCCGCTGTGGATGTCACAGTCGTCGCACCGCCCGCAGCACCCGCCGGACTGACGCCTACGGCGGGTAACGCGCAGGTCGCGTTATCTTGGACGGCCTCCTCCGGGGCAGCGAGTTACACGGTGAAGCGCGCCACTGTCACTGGCGGGCCTTACACCACCGTGGTCAGTGGCATCACCACCACCAGCTACACCGACACCGGCTTGACCAATGGTACGACCTACTTCTATGTGGTAAGCGCAGTCAACGTAAGTGGTGAATCGAGTAACTCCAATCAAGCAAG
>JBDSOT010000016.1:0-3006 GCA_039914705.1 Gammaproteobacteria bacterium
GTCGCCTTCGAGACCTCGCTGCTGGCCGGGCAGAAGACCGGCTGGTTTTACGACCATCGCTTGAACCGCGCGCGCATGCAATGCTACGTGCCCGGCAAGCGCGTGCTCGATGTGTTCAGCTATGTCGGCGGCTGGGGCGTGCAAGCGGCGGTGGCCGGGGCGCGTGAGGTGATGTGCATCGATTCATCGCGGCCCGCAATTGATCTACTGGAGCACAATGCCGAGCTTAACAAGGTAACCGAGCGCGTAAGCGGATTACATGCCGACGCCTTCGACGCCCTGAAATCCCTGCGTGCCGCGCGGGAAAAGTTCGATGTGGTCATTCTTGATCCGCCCGCCTTCATCAAGCGCAGGAAGGACATCAAAGAAGGTCTGCAAACCTATCATCGCCTGAATCAAATGGCTCTGCAGGTGCTGGACAAGGACGGCATCCTGATCTCTGCCTCCTGCTCCCATCACCTTGAGGCCGTGGCCTTGCAGGACGTACTCTTGCAGTCCAGCCGTCACATCGACCGTAACTTACAAATCCTCGAGCAAGGCCATCAAGGGCCTGACCATCCTGTGCATCCGGCCATCCCGGAAACGGCCTACCTCAAGGCCTTCATTGCACGTGTGCTGAGCGGCTGAGTTGATTAGCTAACTCATTCGGAAGCGAAATAATAAAAGCCTTTCCCGCGTGCCCATCGCTGGGTCATAATCTCCAACCATGCTGACCTACCCCAATATCGATCCCGTCGCACTGAGTCTTGGCCCGCTCAAGATTCACTGGTACGGACTCATGTACCTGATCGGCTTCGCCGTTGTGTGGTGGCTGGGCCGTATTCGTGCCAAGCGTCCCGACTCGGGCTGGGCCGCCGAACAGATCAGCGACTTGGTGTTCTACGGCGCTCTGGGAGCCGTGCTGGGTGGGCGCATCGGCTACATCCTGTTCTATAATTTCCCGTTTTTCATGGCCGATCCGCTGAGTATCTTCAAGGTTTGGCAGGGTGGTATGTCATTCCACGGCGGCATGGTCGGCGTATTCGTCGCCATGTGGTTGTACGGTCGTAAATTCCACAAGGACTTTTTCCAGATTACCGATTTTATCGCACCGCTCGTACCTATCGGCCTAGGTGCCGGGCGCATCGGCAATTTCATCAACAGCGAGTTATGGGGACGGGTGAGCGATGCCCCTTGGGCCATGGTGTTTCCCAACGGTGGTTCACTGCCGCGTCATCCCTCGCAGCTTTATCAGGCCTTCCTGGAAGGCATCGTCCTGTTCATTATTTTGTGGCTGTATTCCAGCAAGCCGCGCCCCACCATGGCCGTGTCTGGCATGTTCCTGATCTTCTACGGCCTGTTCCGCTTTCTTGTGGAATTTGTGCGCGTGCCCGACGCGCAACTCGGTTACCTCGCCTTCGGCTGGTTGACCATGGGCCAGGTGCTGTCCCTGCCGATGATCCTGATCGGGGTGTGGCTGGTCTGGTGGGCATACAAGGGTGATGCCCGGACTAAGGTTAACAGTAACGGCTGACATGCAGCAGTATCTGCAATTTTTAAGACACATCCGCGCACACGGCGCGCGCAAGGATGATCGCACCGGCACCGGCACGCTCAGCGTGTTCGGCTACCAGATGCGCTTCGATCTTGGTGCAGGCTTCCCACTTGTCACCACCAAAAAGCTGCACATCAAATCGGTCATTCACGAAATGTTGTGGTTCTTGAGCGGCGACACCAATGTCAAATATCTTAACGATAATGGTGTGCGCATCTGGAATGAATGGGCCGATGAAAATGGGGATTTGGGCCCGGTGTACGGTGCGCAGTGGCGCGCCTGGAAAAATGCCGATGGGCGCACTATCGACCAGATCAGCGAGCTCATCCAACAAATAAAAACTAACCCAAATTCACGCCGCCTCATCGTAAGCGCGTGGAATGTCGGCGAACTCGACACGATGGCCTTGCCGCCCTGTCACGCCTTTTTTCAATTCTATGTTGCGGACGGAAAACTATCCTGCCAATTAACGCAGCGCTCCTGCGATGCCTTTCTGGGCGTGCCCTTCAACATCAGCGAGTATGCCTTGCTCACGCATATGATTGCCCAGCAGTGCGATCTAGAACCTGGCGATTTCGTTTGGACGGGTGGGGATTGCCATATTTATCTGAACCATCTTGAGCAAGTCGATTTGCAACTGACGCGCGAGCCGTATCCATTGCCCACGCTCTTAATCAAACGCAAACCCGCCTCGATTTTTGATTATGAATTCGATGATTTTGAGATCGTGAATTATCAGGCGCATCCATCTATCAAGGCCGCTGTGGCCATTTAAATTCCTGCTGTACATTAAAAATCAAGATTGGCACATACCCAATGATTATTTCCATCATCGTAGCCATGGCTAGAAATCGCGTCATCGGCCGGGGAAATGCGCTGCCATGGCATTTGCCCGCAGACTTGAAATATTTCAAGCGCGTCACGCTGGGCAAGCCCATTATTATGGGGCGTAAGACCTTTGAGTCCATTGGCAGGCCGTTGCCGGGACGTGCGAATATTATTGTTACGCATGAGCTTACCTATCGGGCCGACGGTTGCACGGTGGTCCACTCCGTTGAGGATGCCTTGAAGGCCGCACACGGCCATGATGAGGTCATGGTGATCGGCGGGGCGAAATTATTCGAGCAGATTTTGCCGTGTGCCGAGCGTATTTATCTGACCGAGATCGATGCAGATTTCACAGGGGACATTTTTTTCCCTATGCTGCAATACAACGAATGGCGCGAGCTACAACGCGTCGCGCATCAACCAGACGAGCAAAATCCATATACTTATAACTTCGTAGTGTTGGACAGAATCTGAAATTAAAGCCTTGTAGCCCGCGATTGCATAGAGGTTAAGCTGAACATTCGGGTCTGAAAGCGATCCAAATTCAACATGGATTTAACGCGCTCATGAAGGGCGGTTTACGTTCCTACAGTTCCACTGGACCACTGAGATGATAAAGCAGACCTTAGCACTGGTAATTGTAT
>JBDSOT010000027.1:0-10736 GCA_039914705.1 Gammaproteobacteria bacterium
CGCAATGTGAACGACCAGGCCGCGATCGCGATGGCGCTTATCGAAAACATTCAGCGCGAAGACCTTAACCCGCTGGAAGAGGCCGTCGCCCTGCAACGCTTGATCAACGAATTCGACATGACGCATCAGCGTGTCGCCGAAGAGGTGGGCCGCTCACGCGCGGCGGTGTCGAATCTGCTGCGCCTGCTGGGCCTGAACGATGAGGTCAAACGCCTGCTCGAATCGGGCGCTCTGGAGATGGGCCACGCACGCGCCCTGTTGGGTTTGGAAGGCGAGGCGCAGAGCATCGCGGCACGTACCGTGATCGCAAAATCCCTGAACGTGCGCGAGACCGAACAGCTCGTGCAGCGCCTGCAATCTCCCACTAACAACGCACGCAAACCCGAGACCAAGCGTATCGACCCTAATATTCGCAAACTTCAGGAAGATTTAACCGAAAAATTGGGCGCGAACGTCACTTTTCAGCACGGGGCCAAGGGCAAGGGCAAGGTCGTGATCGAATATAATGATCTGGACGAGCTTGAAGGGATCTTGGCGCACATCAAATAGCAGGCTTCAACAATCGAGCAGAGGGAAATGCCATGTTTTATATTCCAATCATTCTAGGCAGCGTGCGCACGGGACGACAAAGCCCCAAGGCGGCCAGGTTTATGTTTCAGCGCATGCAGCAAAGCAACAAAATTGAAACGGAGATCATCGACCTTTTGGATTGCCGGTTTCCTATCATGGAAGAGCGCTTGAAAAATCTGGAAAATCCCCCACCCGGAGTGCGTGAGTTTAGTGAAAAGGTAAAACGCGCCGATGCGCTGGTGGTGGTTTCGCCCGAATATAACTTCGGCTATCCCGGCGTGCTGAAAAATGCGCTGGATTATCTCCTGCCCGAATACCAGCGCAAGCCCATCGCCTTTGTAACCGTTTCCGCCGGTCCCTTCGGCGGGCTGCATTGCCTGGCCCAACTGCGCCAGGTGGCCTTCGGTTTCGGCGCCCTGCCCATCCCTGCCAGCCTGCCGGTATCGCGCATTCAAGACGCCTTCGATGACGAGGGCAACCCCAGCGATCCGGCCTATGAAAAGCGGGCGCAGGCTTTTATCGAGGAACTGCTCTGGTTCACTGAGGCGATTGCCACACAACGTGCCAAGGTTGCCAAGATCGCGGGCAGCGTTTAGCGGGATAGCCGATAAAATTTACTAAGAAATCTCTGATTTATTCAGGGCTTCCCTAACCAGAGAATTCACATGCCTAAATACCCACTTCTGTTTGCCGTAATACTGCCCGCCTTGGCGCTTACGCTGCACGGATGCGCTACCCATCAGTACGACGATTATGAATACCCTGACCCGCATGCCTTAAAGCGCGATGAAGACAAGGCTGCGCAAGGTAAACAGCAGGTGCGCAGGATTGAGAAGGAGCGCGCTGTTTCAACGAATATCAAGCTCCCGAACCTGGTGGTCGGGCGGCTCAACTGGATCGTGGAGGGCGGTCAGGCGCACTTTCGTTTCAAGGTCCGCAACGATGGCAATGCCCCAGCCGGGGCATTTACTGCGGTGGCGACGGTAACGCCAAGGGATAATCCCGGCGCACCGCCCATGACCTTCACCCAGCGCAGCCTGGATCCGATACCCGCCCATGCCCAGCAGGATGTGTATATGGCCGTAATCAATACAACCAGCTTCACCAGCGATACGCTAGTAATAGTTGACCCGCCAACGGAGTCTGCTCCGGGCGGCGAGGTTTGGGAGGCGAACGAGACCGACAACACCGATAGCGAGCAATGGAATTGCGATGCAAAGGGATGCCGGGTAGTTCAGTGACGTGCGCCTGCGCTCGATGCACAGCCCCCGTCCCGTCCCGGTTCGTGCACATAGCTCACGTTACAATGAGCCGCTTGCGTGGATATTTAACGGCTTGGCATTGACCATCCCCGGCTTAAACTTTATACTGCGCGCGCCATGAAGAAGCCTAAGGGAAGCTCCCTGGTGCTGATCGGGGTGGGAACAATGCTGACCTCGATGGTGCTGGCCGGGGGCTTGTTAGGGTATGGCGTGGATGTTTGGCTGGACACGCGGCCTATCTTTCTACTCATCTTCGGTTGCCTCGGTTTTATCGGTGCGCTTTTAAAGGTTTACAAGTTGTTGAGCAGGCTGGATGGGCCAGGATAAATTAGCTAAGGCCCTGACCTCGCGCACCCGCAAGCTTATCGGTTATCAGTTATTGATCGGTTTTCTTGTCGCCTTGGGATATTTCTGGACCCAAGGTTGGTGGCACGCGCAATCGGCTTTGTACGGAGTGTTTATAAACATCTGCATGGCCATCCTGCTGGGCAGGAGTGTAACGCGGGCCGGGCATGCAGCCGCGCATAGCGCGCAGACCGGCATGCTAATCCTCGTCATCGGGGGCATATTACGTTTCGTGTTGGTGCTGGTGTTGTTTGGCGTCGGCTTTAAGGTTTTAAAGCTCGATCCGCTTGCCGCCATCGTGGGTTTTGGGCTTGCCCAACTAGCTTATTTAATTCGTATCCGTGAATCAGTCGATAATTAAAGTTTAGGGGAGTCGTATCTTGAGTGAAGCACCGGGCACCTCGGGCGGGGGGACAGTTGAGTACATCCAGCATCACCTGACCAATCTGTGCGTTGGTGATTGCGGCCCCACCGGCGGCTTTTGGGCCTGGCATGTCGATACTCTCGTGGTCAGTCTCCTGTTGGCCGGCGTGATCATGGCCGCCAGTTGGTGGTTGGGTCGTAACCTCAACGCCGACAAGCCCGGCGGCTTTCAGAATGCGGTCGAGGCCATCCTTGAATTTGTCGGTGGCCAGGTGCGTGACACCTTTCCCGGCCACAATCCGCTGATTGCACCGCTCGCGCTCACCATCTTTCTGTGGGTGTTCCTGATGAACGCCATGGATCTTATCCCGGTCGATCTATTGCCGTTGATTGCGAGCTGGTTTGGTATCCCTTACCTGAAGGTCGTGCCCACCACCGACCTCAGCACTACTTTTGCGCTGTCGCTCACGGTGTTCGCATTGATCATTTATTACAGTATCAAGATAAAAGGCCCGGTTGGTTACCTGAAGATGTTCCTGTTCCACCCGTTCGGCAAGTTTTTGGTACCGGTCAATATCGTGATGACCGCGATAGAGGAGCTGGCCAAGCCGCTCAGCCTGGGTTTACGACTGTTCGGCAACTTGTTTGCGGGAGAGCTGGTGTTCCTGCTGATTGCCTTGATCGGCGGGACATTGCTGGTTGGGATGGGTGCGCTGATATGGTTTCCCATACAGGTTGCGATGGGCCTGGGCTGGCTGATCTTCCATCTGCTGGTAATTACCCTGCAAGCCTTCATCTTCATGGTGCTGACCATCGTTTATCTCGGCATGGCGCACGCAGAGCATTAAGCAGCATAAACAATTAATTCTTTTAAGGAGAGCATCAAATGACACCTGATATGATCGCAATGATATATGCCTACACCGCCGTCGGCGTTGGCGTCATCCTGGCCGCCGCCGGTTTGGGTTCGGCCATCGGCTGGGGCCTGATTTGCGCCAAGACGCTCGAAGGTATTGCGCGTCAACCGGAGATGCGCCCTGCGCTGATGACCAATATGTTCATCTTCGCCGGGCTGATGGAATCTTTCCCGTTCATCATCCTGGCCTTCGGCATGTGGTTCCTGTTCGCCAACCCCTTTGTCGGCGCGCTGCAAGCCGCGATTAGCGCGGGGTGAGGTCGCAAAGCGACTGAACGCCGGTACAGGATGTACTGGCTGGGGCTTAATAAGAAGCCGAAGTTGCGCCAGGGATGGCGTCATTAAAAACGTAGACTATAAGAGATAACACATGAATATTACCGCAACCCTGTTCGGGCAGATCGTCGCATTCGTTCTGCTCATCTGGTTTGTTAACAAGTTCCTGTGGGGGCCACTGTCCACGATGATGGCGAACCGCCAGAAGCGCATCGCCGATGGCCTGGCCGCCGCCGAAAGGGGCAAGCACGAGCAGGAATTGGCCGAGAAGGGCGCCAAGGAAACACTGAATAAGGCCAAGAATCAGGCCGCTGAAATCCTGGCGCTGGCCGAGAAGCGCGCCAGCGAAATCGTCGAGGAGGCGAAGGGCGTCGGGCGCACCGAGGGTGAGCGCATGATCGTCTCCGCGCGCGTTGAAATCGATCAGGAAATCAATCAAGCCAAGCAGGAACTGCGCGGCCAGGTGGCCTCCATCGCCGTGGCCGGGGCCGAGAAAATCCTCAGCCGCGAGATCGACCCGAAGACCCACAATGAATTACTTAACCAACTGGTAGCGCAGATTTAGTATGGCTGAAAAAACCACCGTCGCCCGGCCTTACGCCCAGGCCCTGTTTGATTTGGCGCGCACCCAGCCCGAGGGTCTGAAGGCTTGGTCGCAGATGTTGCACAGTGCCGCCAGCGTGGTTGCCGACCCGCAGGTGCAGGCGCTGATCGGCGATCCGCGCATCAGCAAAGAGCAATTGGCGAGCCTGGTTCTGGGTGTGAGCGGGGATCTGCTGAACGGCGCTGCGCAGAATTTTATCAAGCTGCTGGTCGAAAACCGCAGGCTGGACGTGTTGCCCGAGATCGTTGCGCTCTATGAAGTGCAGCGCGCCGAGGCCGAGAACACCACGGTGGCAGAAATAGTATCCGCTTATCCGCTTACTGATGAACAGCAACGCAAGATTGCCGGTGCCTTGCAGAAGCGCCTGGGCCGTACGATTAGTTTACGCAACACGGTGGATAAGGAGCTGCTTGGCGGCGCGGTGATTCGCGCCGGGGATACCGTGATTGATGGTTCTGCGCGCGGGCAATTGGAAAGGCTGGCCAACGTCCTGGTTAGATGAAAGATTTTAATATTTTAGTGTGCGCCGTGCATACGGACGGCAAGTAAAGATTTGAATCGTGCGCATCGCGCACGTTACGGAATTTGATATCGAGGAAGTACAATGGCACTCAACCCTTCAGAAATTAGTAACCTAATCAAGCAGCGCATCGAGAGCTTCCAGATTGCGACACAGGCCCGTAACGAAGGCAGCGTGGTGAGTCTGACCGACGGCATCGTGCGTATCCACGGCCTGGCCGACGTGATGCAGGGCGAGATGCTGGAATTCCCCGGCAACACCTACGGCATGGCGCTGAACCTGGAGCGCGATTCGGTAGGCGCGGTAGTGCTCGGCCCCTACGAACATATCACCGAGGGTGACAGTGTCAAGTCTACCGGCAGGATTCTCGAAGTCCCGGTCGGCGAGGCATTGTTAGGGCGCGTAGTGGATGCCCTAGGCAATCCCATCGACGGCAAAGGCCCGATCAATACCACACAAACCTCGCCGATTGAAAAGGTAGCGCCCGGCGTTATTGCCCGCCAGTCGGTGAACCAGCCAGTGCAGACCGGCCTTAAGGCCATCGACGCCATGGTGCCGATCGGGCGTGGCCAGCGCGAATTAATCATCGGTGATCGCCAGACCGGTAAGACTGCGGTCGCCATTGATGCCATCATCAACCAGAAGGGCACCGGCATCAAATGCATCTATGTTGCCATCGGCCAGAAGGCCAGTTCAGTCGCCAACGTCGTGCGCAGGCTGGAAGAGTACGATTCGATGGCGCATACCATCGTCGTCGCGGCCTCCGCCTCCGACTCGGCTGCCCTGCAATTTATCGCCCCGTATTCCGGCTGCTCCATGGGCGAATACTTCCGCGACAAGGGCGAAGACGCGCTTATTATTTATGACGATTTGACCAAGCAGGCTTGGGCCTATCGTCAAGTGTCGCTCTTACTGCGTCGTCCGCCGGGACGCGAGGCTTATCCGGGCGATGTGTTCTATCTGCACTCGCGCCTGCTGGAGCGTTCCGCGCGTGTTAATGCCGACTATGTCGAGAAGATCACTAACGGCAAGGTGAAGGGCAAGACCGGCTCACTCACGGGCTTGCCGATTATTGAAACCCAGGCCGGCGACGTGTCCGCCTTCGTGCCGACCAACGTAATTTCCATCACCGACGGGCAGATCTTTCTGGAAACCGACCTGTTCAACGCCGGTATCCGCCCGGCCATTAACGCCGGTTTATCGGTGTCTCGCGTAGGCGGCGCGGCGCAGACCAAGATCATCAAAAAGCTCGGCGGAGGCGTGCGTTTGGATCTCGCGCAATACCGTGAATTGGCAGCCTTCGCCCAGTTTGCCTCCGATCTTGACGAAAGCACGCGCAAGCAGATCGAGCGTGGCCAGCGCGTCACTGAACTGATGAAACAGAAACAGTATTCGCCGCTCAGCGTGGCCGAGATGGCAGTGTCGCTGTTCGCCGCCAATCAGGGGTTTCTGGATGATGTCGAAGTCGCCAAGATTCAGGATTTCGAGGCGGCTCTGCACGCCTACATGAAGTCCAGTCAAGCGCCCTTGATGGACAAGATCAATAGCACCGGCGACTACAGCAACGAGATCGAAGGCGGCCTGCGCGACGCGCTGAAGGGCTTCAAGGCCAGCAGCGTCTGGTAAATTGGTGTCATTCTGGGGCGCGTAAGCGACGAAGAATCTGACAATCATCAGGATTTAATATGGCCAGCGGCAAAGAAATACGCAACAAGATCAAGAGCGTCAAAAGCACGCAGAAGATCACGCGCGCCATGGAGATGGTCGCGACCAGCAAGATGCGCAAGGCCAATGAACGGGTGCGCGCGGCGCGTCCGTATGCGCAAAAGATTCGCAACGTGATCGGGCATCTGGCCAACGCCCATCCGGAATACAAGCATCCCTACCTGCAGGATCGCCCCGCCAAGCGCATCGGCATCATCGTGGTGTCTTCGGATCGCGGCCTGGCCGGTGGCTTGAACAGTAATCTGTTCAAGACCGCAGTGCTCACCATGCGTGATTGGACCAAGCAGGGTATCAGCGCCGATTTGTGCATCGTGGGTGCCAAGGGCGCGGGCTTTTTCAAGCGCATGGGCGGCAATATCGTGGCGCAGGTTGCCAACTTGGGCGATGCGCCGAGGCTCACCAGCCTGATCGGCACCGTCAAGGTAATGCTGGACAGCTACAATAACGGCCAGATCGACCGCCTGTACGTGGTCTATAACGAATTCGTCAATACCGTTACCCAGCGCCCGCAGGTGCAGCAGTTGCTGCCGCTGCCCGCCGAGAGCAATCCGGAGATGGCCCATCACTGGGATTACATCTACGAGCCCGAGGCCAAAGAGGTGTTGGATCAATTGCTCACCCGTTATATCGAGGCGCTGGTGTATCAGGGCCTGCTGGAGAATGTCGCCTCCGAACAGGCGGCGCGCATGGTCGCCATGAAGAGCGCCTCGGATAACGCGGGCGACATCATCGGCGATCTGCAACTGGCCTATAACAAGGCCCGTCAGGCCTCGATTACGCAGGAACTGTCCGAGATCGTGGGCGGCGCGGCGGCGGTTTGATAATGTAGGGTGGGCTATGCCCACCAACACAAGGCAAGGTGGGCGCAGCCCACCCTACGAGATTCAAGTGTGAGGAATACAGCATGGACATGAGTACCGGAAAAGTAGTGCAGATCATCGGCGCCGTGGTGGACGTGGAATTTCCGCGTGACGCCATGCCCAACATCTACGATGCGCTCATCGCCAAAGAGGTCGGTCTGACCTTCGAGGTGCAGCAACAACTGGGCGACGGCGTGGTTCGCACCATCGCCATGGGTTCAACCGACGGCCTGCGTCGCGGCGTTGCCGTGGAAAACACCGGCGCCGCTATCTCGGTGCCGGTGGGAAAGATGACCCTGGGCCGCATTATGGACGTGCTGGGTCGGCCCATCGACGAACGCGGCCCGATCAACGAAGAGGTGCGCTGGGGCATCCACCGTGCGGCCCCCGCGTATATCGAACTCGCCGCCAGCACCGAGCTGCTGGAAACCGGCATCAAGGTTATCGATCTGGTGTGCCCGTTCGCCAAGGGCGGCAAGGTTGGTTTATTCGGCGGCGCGGGCGTGGGCAAGACCGTGAACATGCTGGAGCTGATTAACAACATCGCCACCGAGCATTCCGGCCTGTCGGTGTTTGCCGGTGTGGGCGAGCGTACTCGTGAAGGTAACGATTTCTATCACGAAATGGCCGAGGCAGGCGTTATCAAGCTGGATAACCTGCCCGAGTCCAAGGTTGCGATGGTCTACGGCCAGATGAACGAGCCACCGGGCAATCGCCTGCGCGTGGCGCTGACCGGCCTGACCATGGCCGAATATTTCCGCGACGAAGGCCGCGACGTATTGTTCTTCGTGGACAATATTTATCGCTACACCCTGGCCGGCACCGAAGTGTCCGCGCTGTTGGGCCGCATGCCCTCCGCCGTGGGTTACCAGCCGACGCTGGCCGCCGAGATGGGCGCGCTGCAAGAGCGCATCACCTCCACCAAGACCGGCTCGATCACCTCTATCCAGGCCGTGTACGTGCCCGCCGACGATTTGACCGACCCCTCGCCTGCCACGACCTTTGCGCATCTGGATGCCACCGTGGTGTTGTCGCGCCAAATCGCCGAGCTGGGTATCTACCCCGCCGTGGACCCGCTGGATTCCACCAGTCGCCAGCTCGACCCGAACGTCATCGGCCAGGAACACTACGAGACCACACGCGCCGTGCAGGGCACCCTGCAACGCTACAAGGAATTGAAAGACATCATCGCCATTCTGGGTATGGACGAATTGTCCGAAGACGACAAACTGGCCGTATCACGCGCGCGCAAGATTCAGCGCTTCCTGTCGCAGCCCTTCCACGTCGCCGAGACCTTCACCGGCGCGCCGGGTAAATACGTGTCGCTGAAAGATACTATTCGCGGCTTCAAGGGCATCGTGGCAGGTGAATACGATCATCTGCCCGAGCAGGCGTTCTATATGGTCGGCACCATTGAAGAGGCCGTTGAAAAGGCCAAGACGCTCTAACAGCTCCATTGTCTGAATCCCTTCTCCCCTTGCGGGAGAAGGCTAGGATGAGTGGTAGGTAATTAAACGCCCTCTCCCGCAGCTAAACGAGACCAAGATATCCTATGGCCACAACAATACACATAGACATCGTAAGCGCCGAGGCCGAGATTTATTCCGGCGATGTGGCGATGGTATTTGCCCCTGGGGCCATGGGCGAACTCGGCATCTTGCCGCGTCACACGCCCTTACTCACCACGCTGAAACCCGGCGAGGTAAGAGTGCGCACCGTAGACGGTACCGAGGAATCCTTTTATGTATCCGGTGGCATCCTGGAAATCCAGCCGCATATTGTCACAGTGTTATCCGACACCGCGATGCGCGCCAAGGACGTAGATGAGGCCGCCGCACTGGAGGCCAAGCAGCGCGCCGAGCAGGCCATGCAGGATCGCGCCGGCGACTACAACGAAGCCAAGGCCCTAGCTGAACTTGCCGGCGCCATCGCGCAACTGGAAGCCATTCAGCGCCTGCGTAAAAGGCACGGACATTAGTAACTGAGTAGCACCCCAGCATTATGTAGATGGGCATTGCCCACCTACAGATCACTCTCAGCACTAAAGCACGGTGCAAGCTCCTACAGCCAGCAATAACTATGTTAAAGTGCCGCTTATCGCGTGGCGGCGCACCTGTGTTTTAATTATCTCATGTCTCGATTCCGTATTACCCATATACGCAAGGCCTCTTAGACCATGAGCCTTAACGTCATTATTCTTGCGGCGGGCCAGGGCGCGCGCATGTGCTCCAGTCTGCCCAAGGTTCTTCATCCGCTGGCCGGAAAACCGCTGCTCGAACATGTAGCCGCTACTGCGAAGTGCTTGAAGGCGAACATACATATTGTCTACGGCTACGGCGGCAACACCGTGCCTGCGCGCCTGAGCCATATCAAGGCCAACTGGATTGAGCAAATCGAACAGTTAGGCACCGGACATGCCGTGGCGCAAGCCATGCCATCTGTGAAAGACGACGAGAAGGTGCTGGTACTCTATGGTGATGTGCCGCTGATATCGGCTGCCACATTGCAGCGCCTGCTGAAAGCCGCAGACAATGCCCTTGGTTTATTGACCATGCATCAGACTAACCCGACCGGTTACGGGCGCATCATGCGCGATGAGCAAAACAGGGTATTGCGCATCGTCGAGGAAAAAGATGCCAGTCCCGCAGAGCGCCAGGTCACCGAAATCAACACCGGTATTTTGGCGGTTGATGCCGGACGTTTGCGCACATGGGTAAATGCGCTGGAAAATAAAAATGCGCAGGGCGAATTTTATTTGACCGACATCATTGCCATGGCGGTGCGCGACGGCGTAACCATCAATACCGTGTCGCCCGATTCCGCCCTTGAGGTGATGGGCGTCAACAACAAGGCGCAGCTCGCGGAATTGGAGCGGCATTATCAGCGCGCACAGGCGCAGCAATTAATGTTGCAGGGAGTGACGCTCTGCGACCCTGCGCGCTTCGATTTGCGTGGCGAATTAACTGTAGGCAGCGATGTGTTCATCGACGCGAATGTAATAATCGAAGGGAAGGTAACGCTGGGTAATCGTGTGCGCCTCGGCCCCAACGTCTGGATTCGTAATGCCCGCATCGGCGATGATGTGGAGATATTTTCCAACTGTGTTATCGACGATGCCGCCATCGAGGCGGGCTGCAAAATAGGCCCATTTGCGCGCATCCGCCCTGAGACACAGCTTGCCGAACATGTGCACATCGGAAATTTTGTTGAGGTAAAAAAATCCACCGTCGGCGTGAACTCCAAGATTAATCACCTGAGCTATGTGGGCGATACGTCAGTCGGAAAGAATGTCAAC
>JBDSOT010000029.1:0-3631 GCA_039914705.1 Gammaproteobacteria bacterium
GTGCTGTCGCGCTGCCTGCAATTCAATCTTAAGCGTCTGCCATGGGAACTCATTAGCAAACATTTGGAGCACATTCTCGTACAGGAGGGTGTCGAGAGCGAGGCCGCCGCACGCGGGGCGATTGCGCGTGCCGCCGACGGCAGTATGCGCGATGCGCTGAGCCTACTCGATCAGGCCATTGCGTATGGTGGCGGTAAATTAAGTGATGCCGAGGTGCGCGACATGCTGGGCAGTATTGCGCAGGAACATGTGCTTGCCTTATTGCAGGCTTTAGCGCGCAACGATGCGAAAGCTGTGCTCGAATGCACACATTCACTGGCGGAGCAGGCGGCTGATTTTAGCGGGGTGCTGGCGGAACTTATTTCTTCATTGCACAGAATCGCCTTTGCTCAGCTATTGCCGGAGGCGGTGGATGACAGTCTTGGCGATGCTGCAACTATTCTGGAGTTGGCGGATCAAATGCCGGCCGAGGATGTCCAGTTGTTTTATCAAATTGGTGTGATCGGGCGGCGCGACTTGCCGCTAATACCCGATGCGCGCAGCGGTTTTGAAATGGTGTTGCTGCGCATGCTCAGCTTCCGGCCTGTGGATGTTGGAAGCGAGGTATCAGCGACGATTATTAAGCCGCCTGTTGCGGCTGCTATATTGCCGCCGGTTACCAAGAGTAAACCATCGGTTGCTGATCCTGTTCCGGCCCTGTCTTCCAAACCCCAGGCTACCGTGGCACCGCCGCGAACAGACACCCCGGAGGATTGGGCGTCGATAGTCTGCGCACTTAGGCTTACCGGAATGGCGCATCAGCTGGCGGTGAACTGCGAACTCAAGCAACGCTCCGGGGACACCGTGCATCTGGTGCTGGACACCGCACATGCGCATTTGCGCAGCAGTAAAGTGGAAGAGCGTCTCGAGCAGGCCCTGCAACAGTATTATGCCGCGCCGCTTCGTCTGATCATTGATGTTGATAAGCCCGCGCAGGAGACGCCTGCGTCGAGGCAGACCCGCCAACACGACGAGCGGCAGCAAGCGGCCATGGCAACCCTTAAAGCCGATGCCAATATCAAGAGCCTGTGCGAGACGTTTAATGCGAGCATCAATCCGGATTCGATCATATCCGCTGATCAGACATAACCAACAATTGGTCTGCGCGCAGTCCCGTAACCTGTCCAGCTTTACGCACTTCGACGCACTCTGCATCTGCGGAGACGCTAAACGCGCTAACCGGTATGGTTAAGACTGCCGGGGTCAAAAATGCTATGATTTGTCCATGGCCCCCACCATATTTCGTCAAGGCGCATTTCGTTTTTTCTTCTTTTCGCGTGAGGAATCACGTATGCATGTTCATGTAACCCATACGGATGGGAGGCCAAGTTCTGGTTAGAACCCCAGATTGAGTTGGCGATGAATCAAGGACTTTCAAAAAAGCAGCTTAATGAAGCATCATCATTGGTGCAGGATCATTATGAGGAGATCATTCATGCCTGGCGTAGCCATTTCTGAAGTCGAAGTTTCTTTGGCATCCAACAAGGGCTTCTGGTTACTTTTGAACAACGAAGAACTCTTTGTCCCCTACTCTGAATTTCCGTGGTTCAAAAAGGCCACTCTGGAGCAGGTTACTACCGTTGAATGGCCAACCCCCAATCACCTCTACTGGCCTCTGCTTGATGTTGATCTAGCTGTGGACTCCATTCGGAATCCCAGCCAAATTCCCTTGGTTGCCAAGCCTGATCCTGCGTTCAAGCGTGCCCCCTAGCTTTCACACCCCGGTATTGCTGTAATTATTGCGGTATTTTTCTGTCATAACTGGCTAACGAACACCGAGCACCCAACTTTAATCGTGGCTTGTTATACTTGATTTTATCTGTAAAAAAAGAGGAAACGTAAATGAAAGGCGGTCTTGGCAACATCATGAAACAGGCGCAGCAGATGCAGGCCAATCTGCAGAAGGCGACCGAGGAATTGGCTAACGTTGAGGTTACTGGGCAGTCGGGCGGCGGCATGGTAAGCGTGGTGATGACCGGCAGTCATGATGTGCGGCGCGTGACTATCGACCCGAGCCTGATGCAGGATGATAAGGAAATGCTGGAAGACTTACTCGCCGCTGCGGTCAACGATGCGGTGCGTCAGGTTGAAAAAACATCGAAGGAGAAATACGCCGGCATGACCGGGGGTATGGGCCTGCCGGCCGGTTTCAAGATGCCGTTTTAATTCACTGATGGCTTATAACTCCCTTATCGGTCAATTGATTGATGCCTTGCGCGTGCTCCCCGGCGTCGGCCCGAAATCGGCGCAGCGTATGGCCTTTTATTTGCTGGAGCGCAATCGCGACGGCGCTAAGTTACTCGCCAATGCCCTGAATGCCGCTGTGGACAGCATCCGTCACTGTGCCTCTTGCCGCACCTTAAGCGAGACCGAGATATGCCGTTTGTGCGCCAACAGCGGGCGTGACCGCTCGCTGTTGTGCATCGTGGAGACGCCCGCCGATGTACTCGCAGTTGAGCGCGCCACCGGCTTCAAGGGATTGTATTTTGTACTCATGGGCCACCTCTCGCCGCTGGATGGTATCGGCCCGGACGACATTGGTATCGGCTTGCTGATGCAGCGCATCGACACCGACAAGCCTCAAGAAGTAATTCTCGCCACCAACCCAACGGTTGAAGGCGAGGCCACCGCGCACTACATCAGTGAATTACTGCATGCAGCCGCCATTAAGGTAACGCGTATTGCTCACGGTGTGCCGTTTGGCGGCGAACTTGAATATGTGGATAGCGGCACCCTGTCGCATGCCTTTACGGGGCGTCGCGAGATTTGATGCGAGTCTGATATTTGTATAAATACCAAATCGTCATAATTAAAATCTAACGCAAAGACGCAAAGACGCAAAGAAATACAGATTACAATTGCATCGTGCTACGCATTGTATTGTAGGAGATTCTGATGTGGGATCACTTACGGTCAGCTTCTCGGGAAACCGGGCTGCCTGTCTCCGTCCAGGCCTTGTATCCGCCTGCCAAAGACAGCACGTTGGTATAGCCCATTTTCTGCAAGCTATCCGCAACAAGCGCTGAGCGGCTGCCGCCTCCGCAGTAACATACGATAGGCGTGGTTACATCCGGAATCTTTTCTTCAATCTTCAATTCGATGACGCCGCGGTTCAAATGGACGGCGTCCTGCGCATGGCCTTGCTGCCAGTCACTGTCTTCGCGCACATCAATCAACAGCGGTTTTTTGTCTCTGGTTTGCGCCAGATAATCCTGCACGGTAATTTCTTTGATGCGGGATTTCGCATCGGCAACTAATTTTTGGAAGCGGTTAATTGAAGACATAATAAATACCTTTCATATCAGAGTAATAAATTTTTTATCATGCGTTCATAGATTGCACTCAAGGTGTCAAGCTCACCGACGTGCACACACTCATTCAACTTATGTATGGATGCATTAACGACGCCGAGTTCCAGCACCTGTGCGCCGGTGGGGGCGATGAAGCGGCCGTCGGAGGTGCCGCCGGAGGTGGAGAGATCGGTCTCGATGCCCGCGACTTCTTTAATGGCGGCACGGGCGGCGTGGACCAGTGCGCCTTTGGGTGTCAGGAACGGATGGCCGGAGAGTCGCCAGTCCAGATCGTATTTTAG
>JBDSOT010000043.1:0-8100 GCA_039914705.1 Gammaproteobacteria bacterium
CCGTGCACCAAAACGACAAATTCCCCCTTTTGCTGATTCGGATCGGTGCGCATCCACGCACCGAGTCCCGCCAAGCTATCGCCGTGTATCGTTTCAAACAACTTGCTGATCTCGCGGGCGATGACGCCTTGACGTGAGTCGCCGAAGACCTGTGCCATGTCGTCGATGCAGTCAATAATGCGATGCGGCGATTCGTAAAAAATCAGGGTGCGGGTCTCGTCTTGCAATTCTTCCAGACGCCGCTTGCGTGCACTGGCACGCGCGGGCAAAAAGCCTTCAAACACAAAGCGGTCGGACGGCAGTCCCGAGGCAGACAGCGCACTGATGAGTGCGCAGGCGCCGGGGATAGGAATAATCTTGATGCCCTGCGCGCGCGCCGCACTAATAAGATGATAGCCCGGGTCGCTGATCAACGGCGTGCCGGCATCGCTGATCAGGGCGATCGACGCACCGGCCAACAGGCGCTCCACGAGCATCGCACAGGCTTCGCGTTCGTTATGCTCGTGCAGGGCGACGCAGCGGGTTTTGATGCCAAAGTGGCGCAATAGCGGTGCGCTATGACGCGTGTCCTCGGCGGCGATTAAATCCACTGCTGCGAGTACGCTCACAGCGCGCGGACTCATGTCCTCAAGATTGCCGATGGGCGTGGCGACCACGTAAAGCACACTCTTACCGATTGACACATCGCGCTCCCGCTAAGATACTGGAAATCTGAAACGACATGCCTGTTTTATCAAAGCAGTGCTACAGTTTCGGCCCAAGGTAGTTAAACGCGCATGCTACTACTGCATGCAACATTATAAAGCCTCTTGTTTCATGGAAATCCGACATCTTGATTTATTATGCCCCCTTTCGTATTAACTTTAGAAATGCCCCGCGCTTAAGCACGCTTTCCGGGCGATTGGTAATCGCGGCGCTCATGATAATAAGCGCAGTGGGTTGTGCAGTGGTGACGCCTGCGGGTTCTTCATCAGCACCGCGAGTCTTGCCAACTGCTCAATTACAGGCTGAGCAATTGGAGGCGGAGGGTGATTTTGCCGGTGCGGCGAACATTTATTTGCGCCTGGCCGCCGCCGCGAATCCGCCGTTGCGCCAGAATTATCAGCTAAGTGCGGCAAATGCTGCATTGCGCGCCGGCGATGTCGGGCAGGCCAGGCAACTGGTCAATGGGATTGATGCCCGCCGGTTTGACGCTAACCAGATTACCCGGTTGCAGTTGCTGGATGCCGAGATTGCCTTATCGGAAGGAAATCCGCAGCAAACGTTGCAAGCCCTGGCGAACTTGTCGCAACCGAATCTTCCGGTCACGACGCAGACGCAGGTTCACCTGCTGCGCGCTGAGGCCCAGGTGCTGCTGAATAATCATCTGGAAAGTGTACGTGAACGCATCTTGCTGGAGCCATTGCTGACCGACCCGGTCGCCGTTCGCGACAATCAGAACGCAATTATTCAATCACTATCGACCTTGCTCGAGCCGGAGTTACGGCAGGCTGGTGGACGGCCTCCTGAAGTTTTAAGCGGCTGGATCGAGCTTGTGCTGATTACCCGACTTAGCGCCCAGGATCCCAATCAATTTGCTCAACGTATCGTTGATTGGCGACATCGTTATCGGCAGCATCCGGCATCCGAAGAATTGATTGCCAGTCTGCCGAATCTGCGTAATGGCGTGCCGCAAGACTCCGGCATGCCCGCCACGGCGGGTGGTGCGCCGATAAATTATCCTGAGCATATTGCCTTGTTATTGCCCATGTCCGGAAGTTTGGCGAACGTCGGCACGGCGATCAGCGAGGCCTTTACTGCGGCGGCTAATGCACAGCCGGGCGCTGCTGCAAAACCGGCTATTCGTGTCTATGATGTTGCCGCCGGGGCGAGCGCCGAGGCGGCGAAGGTTTTGCAAAGTTATCAGCAGGCCGTGCAGGACGGCGCTGATTTCGTAGTCGGCCCGCTGCAAAAAGAAGGCGTCAAGGCTCTGTTTACCCTCGGCCCATTGCCCATCCCCACACTCGCGCTAAACTATAATGAAGGCGCCGCCGCGCCGTTTAACCTGTATCAATTCGGCCTCGCGCCCGAGGACGAGGCGCGCCAGGTGGCTGAGCGCGCTTGGCATGACGGCCGCAGCCGCGCCCTGGTATTGATCCCGCAAGGTGACCGTGGGGCGCGCATCCTGGATGCCTTCAGCATTCAGTTTGCGCAGTTGGGGGGCGTCGTGGTTGACTCTCAAACATATGCGCCCAAGCAGGTAGACTTCTCCGGGCCGGTGCGCAAATTACTTAAATACAGCGATGGCGGCGAGGTTAATAACAAGAAGGTCCGGCCGCATCGCCGTCAGGACGCCGACTTCATATTCATGGCCGCCGCGCCCAGCCAGGGGCGCAGTATTCGCCCGATGTTGCAATTCTTTTATGCCTCGGAACTGCCCATCTACGCGACCTCTGATGTATATGCGACCAAGCCTAATCGTGCCCTGGATCAAGACTTGAATGGTGTGTTGTTTGTCGATATGCCTTGGGTATTGTCGGATTATACGGCCCAGCAGACATTGCGCGAGGCCCTGGCCGCCCAGCGGCCCGAGGCATTTAATCAACTTAAGCGCGTGTATGCGCTGGGTGTTGACGCCTACAACATCATCCCTCAGTTAACTCGCCTGCACGCGTCCGCTGATGCGCGTTTTGAAGGTGAAACCGGCAGCCTCAGCCTTGATGAACAAAATCGCGTGCATCGCCAGCTTGTCTGGGCGCGCTTCGAGGGCGGCGGTGTGCGTATGCTCGATGATGTCATGACGCCCGCACCGGACGCAGTTGCGGTTCCACCACGTTAATTTTAATCGATGACTGCCGATGTGCAGACGCCTATGTCGCATGGCTCGCGCGGACGGCAGGCCGAGGAATTTGCCTGCCATTATCTGCAAGGCAAAGGTTTCCAGCTGATCGAGCGCAATTACCGTTGTGTGCACGGCGAGATTGATCTGATCATGCTCGATGGGCACAGTATCGTGTTTGTCGAGGTGCGTTACCGGCGCAGCCAGAGTTTTGGCGGCGGCATTGAAAGCGTGGATTACCGCAAACAAGCCAAGCTTATCGCCACGGCGGCGCATTATCTGCAACGCGATAAAAAGGCCGCGCGGCAACCGAGCCGTTTCGATGTTGTGGCGGTTTCGCCGGGTTCCGGGCAGGATTGCGTGGAGTGGATAAAAGATGCCTTCCGGGCATGAGTGCGCAGAGTCTGACGGCAATTTCTCCGCACTTCAGGCTATCAAAAGTTTATTTTCAGTCGAAACCCATTAGTTTATTTTTCCTCGGAGACGCATAATCACCTCATGGATTTGCTCAAGCGCATCGCGCAAAATTTTACCGAGAGCATTCAACTCAAACAACAATGCGCAGAGTCTCTCGCCCCGGTAATTACTCAAGCCGCGGAAAATCTGACCCAGTGTTTTCTGCAGGGACATAAAGTCCTGACGTGCGGCAACGGCGGCTCGGCGGGCGATGCCCAGCATTTTTCCTCGGAGATGCTGAATCGTTTTGAACGGGAGCGCCCTGGGCTTCCTGCCATCGCGCTGACTACCGATAGTTCGACACTGACCTCGATTGCCAACGATTACCAGTTTGCCGATGTGTTCTCCAAGCAGATACGGGCCTTAGGTCAGGCCGGTGATATACTGCTGGCCATTAGCACCAGTGGTAGTTCCGCGAATATTATCAATGCCATCGACGCGGCGCATGAGCGTGAGATGCGCGTCATTGTGTTAACCGGCCGCGCCGGCGGTGAGGCCGCTACGCTGCTGGAGAATGAGGATGTTGAAATTCGCGTGCCGGGACAATCCACGGCGCGCATCCAGGAGGTCCATTTGCTGATCATCCATTGCCTGTGCGACCTCATCGACTGTCAATTACTCGGAAAGGAGATTTGAACCAAGATGAATCACAGAATTGCATTATTCAGTTTAGCTGTAGTGTCCACCGCCTCATTGTCGGCCTGTATTCCGCTGATTGCCGCAGGCGCGGCCACGGGTGTTGCGGTGGCGCATGATCAGCGTTCCGCAGGTGCCGTCATCGACGACCAGGCAATTGAACTAAAGGCGATCGGTGCCTTGAAAGGCGAAACGCAGCTTTATAGCGAATCACATCTGAATGTCACCAGTTATAACGGAATCGTACTGGTTACTGGTGAGGCGCCGACCCAGGAGCTGCGTGATCGTGTAACAAATATCGTGCGCGGTATCGACAAGGTGCGCACGGTTCACAACGAGGTTGCAATCGCCGCTCCCAGTTCCCTGATGGCGCGCAGTAGTGACACTGTGCTTACGGGCAAGGTCAAGGCGCGTCTGATAGGCGAGAGGGGTTTTGACTCTTCGCGCGTCAAAGTCGTCAGCGAGGGCGGTGTAGTTTATTTAATGGGAATAGTGACGCGTAATGAGGCGGAGGTTGCAACCGAGATTGCGCGTACTACCGATGGCGTGCAGCGTGTGGTGCGGTTATTCGAGTATGCTGAAAATCAGTAACGGGTAGCGGCAAATTTAGCGTTTTTATGTATGGTCGACGCGGGTTTTAAGTCACCAGCTTGAGTTTTGGTTTGCTCGGTTTGTCCGCCGTGGGTGTAGCCGGACCGCCATTGCCTTCATATTCGTTGAACACCATGCCCTGACCATTCTCGCGCGCATAAATCGCCAGCACAGCGGCTATCGGCACGCTCACGCTCATGGCATTGCCGCTGAAGCGCGCGCTGAATTCAATGCGCTCGTTGCCGAGTTCCAGGTTGTGCACGGCGGACGGATTGATATTCAAAATAATCTTCCCGTTCTGCACGTATTGTGTGGGAATGACCACGCCCGGCCCCACGGCATTCACCAGTAAATGCGGTGCCAGACCATTGTCGAGTATCCACTCGTAAATGGCGCGTATCAGGTAGGGACGGCTTGACGTCATCTCCATGCTGGTAGTAGGTGGAATGCTAATTCTGTTTCTCCTTCACGGTTACGCGGAATAGCTAATCGCGCATCTCCCGCTCAGCCTCGGTCAGGCTTGCCTTAAATCCATCGCGGGCAAATATCCGCTGCGCATAGTTGTGCACCGCCTTGGCCTGCGGTGGTAATTCAATGCCAAAGTGCGGCAAACGCCACAGAATCGGCGCAATACTGCAATCAACCAGTGAAAACTCATCGTTCATAAAAAATGTTTTTTGGCCGAACAGTGGTGCACTGGCCGTCAAGCTATCGCGCAGTATCTTGCGATTCTTGGTAGTCGTGGCATTGTCCTTACTAACGTGCATTGCCTCAAGGGGATTGTACCAATCCTCTTCAATGCGATACAGCATGAGCCGTGCGCGCGCACGCGACACCGGATCAACGGGCATCAGGGGCGGATGCGGAAAGCGCTCGTCAAGATATTCCATAATAATCTGCGAGTTGTACACGACCAGTTCGCGATCCACCAACGTTGGTAGGGTATGGTAAGGATTCAGGTCTATCAAATCTTCAGGCAGATTAACGGAGTCTACGTTGAGAATGTCCACGCTGATATTTTTTTCGCCGAGCACGATGCGCGCGCGGTGGCTGAATGGGCAATCGCCCCCCGAATACAGTGTCATGACAGATCTTCTGTTGATACTTAGCGACATGCGGCGTCTCCGGTGATTATGATCTGGTCAGGTGCGTTGGGGATAAGGTCAGTTGGCTTCAGGGCGCGCCGTTTCCGGCACAAGCCGCAAACTGTGCGGGGATAATAATACCTTGCGGGAGCCTCAATGAAATTTTCAATGTTATAAGGCAACTGCAACGGGCTTGACACCCATGTTTAATAATGCATGCAAGTATAGCGCATAAGGCATACGCGTGCCGGTTCACGCAAAGAATTCCATTATCAATCCTGCAAGCTTGACAGAATTCTTGGTCATGACTTAGGATTGCACGCTGCCTGCCAGGCGTGCGTGCCTTGCGGTGAGCTGCAACGGGGAATCGTTCGAACACCCATCGGCAATTGAAACTAAAGATGTGCAATCATTGAAGTTGGCCTTGAGATTCTGAAACCAGGGCGATTGGATGCATCTATCGCTTAGTTGAGGTTCGCAGGTTGGCTGAAGACATTAGTGGTGTACGTGAGTTGCTAAGAGGATGGGTCTTGCGAATATGAACTACTTTTCACGACATTGGCTGTGGGCAGCCCCCATTTTTATCGTTTCCGGTTTATTGACCTGGGCTGCTTATGTATCAGCCGCTGAAGACTCCAAGAGCAAGGCCATAATACCCCCGCAGGGCGAGTATGATGGTAAGGTCGTAGAGCAGCCCATTGAATTCCCGCACGATATTCATACAAAGGTAAACAAGATCAACTGCCTGTACTGCCATACTTACGGGCGGCGCAGCAAAGTGGCTGGTATCCCCCCCACCAGCAAATGCATGGGTTGCCACAGTATCATCGCAACCGACAAACCGCGTATCCAGAAACTCACACAGTACTGGGAAAAGCGCCAGGCTATCCCTTGGAAAAAGGTACATGACGTGCCTGACTTCGTGCACTTTACCCACGAAAAACATCTGAAGAAATTCATCTTCGATAAGCCGGAAATCGCCGAAAATCTTTCAGTCGATACGGTCGCACCGGTATGCGCATACTGTCATGGCGATCTGCGTAACATGACGGTCGCGCGCAAGGTTAAGCCCATGACTATGGGCTGGTGTGTGTCCTGTCATGAGGCCAACGAAGGCCCCAGCGATTGCTGGAAATGTCATAAGTAATCAATAACAAACCGGGTCACATCTGCTACAGGAACGGGTGATTTGCTATGCGTGGTATTAACATAAACCGTAGGGATTTTCTCAGGATGGTGGGCTGGAGCGCCGCCGGGACAGCCTTGGCTGCCTGCGATGTGCCCTCCACCGTAACGCTGGAAGAAGGCAAGGAAACGGTGGTTTCCTACCTGTCCCCGGAAGAATACAACATCCCCGGCATCGGCGTCTGGTATGCCTCGGCCTGCACGCAGTGCGCGTCCGCCTGCGGAATTCAGGGGCGGGTGCGTGAGGGCCGCGCGCTAAAGCTGGAAGGTAATCCCGAGTCGCCGATCAATCGCGGCAAGCTGTGCCAGATGGGCCAGGCCGGTATTCAGGGGCATTACAACCCCGACCGGCTGACTCAGCCGATGTTGCGCAAAGACGGCAAGTTGACAGTGATCAGCTGGGATGAGGCCTACAAATTGCTGGAGCAAAAGGCCGGCCCCGCCGCCAATCTCGCGGGCGAGCGCTTCGCCTGGGTTACGGGTACCGTAAGCGGACATCAGGCCGTGCTGATCGACGCGCACCTGGGCAGCGTGGGATCAACAAATCACTATACCCAGGAGCTTATTTCCTCTGCGGTGGGTCAAGCTGTGAATCGGGATATGCTGGGCGATGCCATGCCGCGCCTGGCCCTCGACAAGGCCAAACTTATCCTGTCCTTCGGTGCCGATTTCCTCGGCACCTGGGTCTCGCCGCTGCATTTCTCCACCGAATACGCCAAGTTCCGCTCTGCACCGCGTGGCGTGCTGGTACAGGTCGAGCCGAAAATGACCTTGACCGGTGCCAACGCCGACCTCTGGATTGCCGTGCGCCCCGGTACGGAAGGCGTGCTGGCCTTGGGGCTGGCTAATATCCTTACACAAAATGGCGGTGCCGATGCATTGCCGGAGGCCACACGCACCGTTATCAGCAGTCACGATTTGGCAAAAGTCTCAGAACTCACCGGTATTGACGGTGCGCGCATCGAGCGCATCGCCGCGTTGCTGAAACAACATTCCCCCAGCTTGGTGCTAGCCGGCGCGCCCGTAGAAGGGCATGCGCACGGCTATCAGTCGACGGCGGCAGTGCAACTGCTGAACGTGATACTGGGAAACATCGGTCAGACCATTTTGCCTAATGGCCCCTTTCCGTTTCCGCAGATGGCGGCCCGGACAGGCAATACGCGTAACCTTATCGCCTTTGCCGAGGCAGCGAAAAACAAGACCCTTGATGTTGTGTTTTTCCACGGCGCGAATCCCGTTTACAGCGCGCCTGCCTATCTCAAGCTGGGCGAGCACCTGCAGAATATTTCCTTCAAGGTCGCCTTCTCGATGTTCCCGGATGAAACCACG
>JBDSOT010000066.1:0-11482 GCA_039914705.1 Gammaproteobacteria bacterium
GCAATGAGCAACGCCATCCGTAACTCGCAACTGGCGCAGCCGGACTATTGGCTGCCAACCGCCGTGATTGCCCTGCTGGCCTTGGGTCTGGTGATGGTGTGTTCGGCCTCGATTACCATCGCTGAGCGCGAGTTGAATCAGCCATTTTACTATCTGCTGCGCCAACTCGCCTATGTCGGTGCGGGCCTGCTGCTGGCCTACGCGGTGCTGCGTACACGCCTCGTGGTGTGGGAAAAATCCGCCCCGCTGCTGCTGCTGTTCGGCATCCTGCTACTGACGCTGGTAATCATGCCCGGCATCGGCAGACAGGTGAATGGCAGTATGCGCTGGCTGGGGCTGGGCTTTGCTAACCTGCAACCCTCCGAGTTGATTAAATTGCTTGTCATTATCTATATGGCCGGGTACCTGGTGCGCCAGGGCGAGGCCGTGCGCAGTTCACTGCATGGTTTTTTGAAGCCGCTGGGAATACTGGTCCTGATTGCCGTCCTGCTACTGCTGGAACCGGACTTCGGGGCCACCGTGGTGATCCTGGCGACCGCGCTTGGCATGCTGTTTCTCGGTGGGGCGCGCCTGTGGCAGTTCGGTCTGCTGATCATATTGGCCTTGGTATCGCTGGCCGGGCTGGCGCTAGCCTCGCCTTATCGTCTGGAACGCCTGACCACCTTTCTAAACCCCTGGGCTGATCCGTTCAACAGCGGCTTTCAATTAACCCAGGCGCTGATCGCCTTCGGGCGCGGCGAGTGGTTTGGCGTGGGGCTGGGCGGCAGCATTCAAAAACTCTTTTACCTGCCGGAGGCGCACACCGACTTTTTGTTTGCCGTGCTCGCCGAGGAACTCGGCCTGGCCGGTGCAATTGTGGTAATCGGCCTGTTCACCGTAGTGGTGTGGCGCGCCTTTGCCATCGGCCACCTTGCCGAACAGACCGGCAATCGCTTTGCCGCTTTTATTGCCTATGGACTGGGCATATGGCTGGCCCTGCAGGCCTTCTTCAATATCGGCGTCAATATGGGCATGTTGCCCACCAAGGGACTCACACTACCGCTGATGAGCTACGGCGGCAGCAGTATCGTGATGAGTTGCGTCTCCATCGGGCTGTTGATGCGCGTCGATTATGAGGTGCGCCAGCGTCACAACAGTGTGGATCGCCGCGCCGCGCCGCGCGCCTTGACAGCCATGGCTGATCGCCGCGCTTACGTGCCGGCGCACATCCGCGCAGGTATGCGTCAATGACGATGCGCATCCTGATTATTGCCATCGGGCGAGAAGCCGAAGATGCTTCAGCGGCGGCTACCCATAGGAGTGCAAGGTCATGAGAATACTTATCATGGCAGGTGGCACCGGCGGCCATGTCTATCCTGGCTTGGCGGTCGCGCAAAGCTTGCGCGCCCAAGGCGTGGAAGTCGTCTGGATGGGTACGCGCGCAGGCCTGGAGGCCGATGTCGTGACGCGCGCCGGTATCAATATCTCGTTTATTTCTGTCAGCGGCTTGCGCGGCAAGGGCTGGCTTAGCTGGCTGCTCGCGCCCACAAAACTCACCGTGGCCTTCCTGCAATCTCTCAAACTTTTAATGCGTTTGCGCCCTAATGCGGTACTCGGCATGGGTGGCTTCGTCACCGGGCCGGGTGGCTTCAGTGCCTGGCTGCTCGACAAACCGCTCATCATTCATGAGCAAAACGCCATCGCCGGTCTCACCAATCGCCTGCTCGCACCCCTGGCTAAAAAGGCCCTAGAAGGCTTTCCCGGCAGCCTGAAGACCCGGCACGCATTACCTACCGGCAACCCGGTGCGGGCTGAGATCGTAGCCATCGCCGCACCGGCGCAACGTTTAAGCGGGCGCAACGGGCCGCTGCGATTGCTGGTATTAGGCGGCAGCCTCGGCGCGCAAATCTTCAATGAGGTAGTGCCGAAATGCCTGCAAAATCTCGACCCTGCCGCGCGGCCCGAGGTCTGGCATCAGGCCGGTGTGCGCAACATTGACGCAGCTCGCCAGCACTATAAATCCGCCGGTCTCGAGGCGCGCCTGGTGCCGTTTATCAGTGATATGGCAGAGGCCTATGCCTGGGCGGATCTGGTGCTGTGCCGCGCCGGTGCGCTCACCGTGGCCGAACTCGCCTGCGCGGGGGTCGCCGCCATTCTGGTGCCCTACCCGCATGCGGTGGATGATCACCAGACTCACAATGCGCGTTACCTGGCCGATGCAGGTGCCGCCGTACTGGTGCCGCAGCCGGATTTAACAGCGGCTTATTTGACGGGTTTACTCCAGGAATTCAGTCAGGCCCGCCACCGCCTGCTCGACATGGCGCAAGCGGCGCGTGCGCGCGCACAACCGGAGGCAACGGCGCGGGTCGCCGCCTTATGCATGGAGGCGGCCAATGGTCAAGCATAAAACCGCCGTAATAAAACATGTTCCCTTGGGCATGGGACGCATACGCCGCATTCATTTTGTCGGCATCGGCGGGGCCGGTATGGGCGGCATTGCCGAGGTGTTAATAAATCTGGGCTATCAGGTCAGCGGTTCGGATATTCACAAAAACAATATGACGCGCCGGCTCGCCAAACTTGGCGCGCAGATATTCATTGGTCATGACGCGCATCATTTGGATGAAGGCATTCCGCTGACGGCCATGCAGGGATTAGTCACGCCCGCCCCGGTTAGCAATGCAGAGCATGCAGCGTTAATGAAACCGGTGCAGGAATTCCGTGTTGAACCGGAGCCGCCGGTCGATGCGGGCCTCACTCAGGCCACCGATGTGGTGGTGGTCAGCACGGCGGTTGCGGCGGATAATCCCGAGGTGCTCGCGGCGCGCGCGCGCCTTATCCCGGTAGTGCAACGCGCCGAGATGCTGGCCGAGTTGATGCGCTTTCGCTACGGCATTGCGGTTGCGGGCACCCACGGCAAGACCACGACCACCAGCCTCACCGCCAGCCTGCTGGCCGAGGGCGGACTGGATCCCACCTTTGTCATCGGCGGACGGCTCAACAGCGCCGGCGCGCATGCACGCCTGGGTGCCAGTCAGTATCTGGTGGCGGAGGCGGATGAGAGCGATGCCTCGTTCCTGCATCTGCAACCCATGCTGTCCGTAATCACCAATATTGACGCCGATCATATGGAGACCTATGGCGGCGATTTTGCGCGCCTGCGTCAGACCTTCGTGGAGTTCATTCATCACCTGCCGTTTTACGGCCTGGCGGTGGTGTGCATTGATGACCCGGTGGTGCGTGAAACCCTCCCCGAACTGGCCCGTCCCGTATTGACTTACGGCCTGTCCGAGGACGCCGATGTGCGCGCAACGGATATTCGCCAGGAACAGACACGCATGCACTTTAAGGTGGCGCGTCCCCAGCTCCCGGATTGGCTGAATATCACGCTCAACCTGCCCGGCAAACATAATGTGCTGAATGCGCTGGCGGCGATTGCCGTGGCCCATGAGGTCGGCGTCTCCGATCAGGCAATTCAATCCGGTCTGAGCGGCTTCCAGGGGATCGCGCGCCGCTTCCAGATCTACGGTGAGATTGCCGTTAGCGCAGGCCGGGTGTTGATGATTGATGATTACGGCCATCACCCGCGCGAGGTAGCCGCAACCCTGCAGGCGATACGCGCAGGCTGGCCGAGGCGGCGGCTGGTGGTCGCCTTCCAGCCGCATCGCTACACGCGCACCCGCGACCTGTTCGAGGATTTCGTAGAAGTGTTGGACAAGATTGATCTGCTGGTGCTGGTCGAGGTTTACGCGGCCGGCGAGGCGGTCATCGCCGGGGCCGATGGACGCAGTCTGTGCCGCGCGATTCGCGCGCGCGGCAATGAACCTGTCTTCGTGCCTACCGCCAGCGATTTACCTGCCGCACTGCGGGACGTGTTACAGGACGGCGACATCCTGCTCACGCTGGGTGCCGGCGATATCGGCACGGTGGCTACCACCTTGGTACAGAGTCTTGCCACAACCGCGAAGGTGGCCAAACAATCAAGCCCCGGTCCGGCGGTAACCAAACACTAATGAATGCCATGCCCGAAACCGTCCCGCCTGCAACCCACGCTGCCTTTATTCCGGAAGGTTTGCGCGGCAGGCTGCGCCACGAAGAACCGCTGGCGGGGCATACCTCATGGCGCGTGGGCGGGCCGGCGCAGCATTTTTATCAACCGGCGGACATCGACGATATTGCGGCGCTACTGCGCCAACTGCCGCAAAGCGAGCCGGTATTCTGGCTGGGCCTAGGCAGCAATCTATTAGTGCGCGACGGCGGCCTGCGCGGCACCGTAATCGCGACCAGCGGCATGCTGGGTGGCCTGACTCAACTTGATGCGCAGACCGTACGCGCCGAGGCCGGCGTGCCCTGCGCCAAGGTGGCACGCTTTACCGCGCAGGCCGGTCTGCACGGCGGCGAATTTTTTGCCGGTATTCCGGGCACCGTGGGTGGTGCCCTGGCCATGAATGCGGGTGCCTTCGGCGGTGAAACCTGGAGTCTGGTGCAGAGCGTCGAGACGCTGGATCGCAGTGGCGCACGCCATGTGCGCAACATGGACGAATATCGTATCGGCTATCGCAGCGTAAGCACCGCGCGTGCGTCTGCCGACGCGAGTGGCATTGTTCAACAGGAATGGTTCGTGGCCGCCACGCTGTGCCTCACGCCTGCCGACAGCGGCAGCGCCAAGGCGCGCATCAAGCAATTTCTGGAGCGGCGCAACCTCACGCAGCCGACCAGCCAGCCTAGCGCCGGATCGGTATTCCGCAACCCGCCGGGCGATTACGCCGCGCGTCTCATCGAGGCCAGCAGACTTAAAGGTGTGTGCATCGGCAAGGCCTGCGTGTCCGAGAAGCATGCCAATTTCATTATCAACACAGGCCAGGCGCGCGCGGCCGACATTGAGGCATTGATGGTAAAAATCGCTGCAACGGTAGAACAACAATACGGCATACGGCTTATTCCCGAGATACGCATCGTAGGTGAGCCATGATGACTACGGCAGCTGACTTCGGCAAGGTCGCAGTATTATTTGGCGGGCTTTCGGCTGAACGCGAGGTGTCGCTCAAGAGCGGCAAAGCCGTCTACGACGCGCTTATACGACGGAGCGTGGATGCACACGCCATAGACGCCGGCAAAGATGTATTGCAGGTATTGGCGGCCGGAAACTTCAGCCGCGTATTTATCGCCCTGCACGGGCGCGGCGGCGAAGACGGCACCTTGCAAGGCGCCCTGGAGACCCTGGGCCTGCCTTATACCGGCAGTGGCGTACTGGGTTCAGCACTCAGCATGGACAAGCTGCGCACCAAACTACTCTGGCTGAGCGCAGGCCTGCCGACGCCCGCCTTCGCCGTGCTCAAGCCCCACGCCAAACTCGACAAGGTGGTTGAGAAACTTGGCCTGCCGTTGATGGTCAAGCCCGCGCATGAAGGTTCCAGCATCGGCATCAGCAAGGTTACCGAGGCGGCGCAGATGGCTGCTGCCTGGCAAGCCGCAGCGGCGCATGACTCCTGTGTGATCGTCGAGCGTTGCGTCGAGGGTCCTGAATATACCGCCGCGTTGCTGGGCAGCCAGGCCTTGCCGCTGGTGCGTCTGGAGACCCCGCACGAGTTTTACGATTACGCGGCCAAATATTCGGCCGATAGCACGCGCTACTTCTGCCCCGCCGGCCTTAGCGCAGAGCAGGAACAAAGCTTTCAAACCCTCGCCCGCCGCGCCTTCGATACGCTGGGTTGTAGCGGCTGGGGCCGCGTGGATTTCATGTGCGACGCCCAGGGCCAACCGTGGTTGATCGAGTCGAACACCGCACCCGGTATGACCGATCACAGTCTGGTGCCGATGGCGGCGCGTCACGCGGGTATCGAGTTCGACGATCTGGTATGGCGCATCCTGGAAGGCAGCCTGGCACCCAGCCCGACCGTCGCGGGGGCTGCCCGTGTATAACAAAAAACGGCATGTCGATCTCTATCCGGAATTTACCGCAGACCTGCCGGACAATTCCCACGCGGTTGCCGAGGTTCGCACCTTTGTCCGGCCCGCAGTCGATGCCCCGCATAAATCGCGCATCCCATCCACGCCGCTGCCTAACGGACGCCGGCTGCGCATCTTCGCCAGCAGTGTGTTGGGCCTGGTGCTGATTGCGGCGTCCGCCTGGGGGATTAATGAGTTACTCAAGCCTGGCAGCCTGCCGCTGCGCGCGGTGCGCATCGAAGGGGCCTTCACCCACCTCACTCCTGAGGATGTACAACAGGCCATCGCGGGCGCGGCCAGTGGCGGGTTTTTATACGCCGATGTTAATGCCCTGCGGCAGGCGGCGCTGGGCGTTCCGTGGGTGCGCAGTGTCAATGTGCGGCGCGTCTGGCCGGACACGCTGCGGGTCAATATCACTGAACATGCCGCTGCCGCCCGCTGGGGCGAACAAGGCCTGTTGAGCCGCGAGGGTAAGGTGTTTACTCCCAAGGTAGCCAGCTATCCACCCGGACTGCCGGAATTGCACGGACCCGACGGCACGCAAGCGCTGGTACTCAGCCAATATCGCGCCATGAACAAGGCTATCGCACCGCTGAATTTGCACATTAAGCGCATCAACCTCGATGCGCGCCGCGCCTGGCGTTTAAGCCTGAGTAATGGCATTGAGCTGCTGCTCGGCCGCGCCGGCAGTAATGCACATTTACAACGCTTTGTGCAGGTTTATCCAAGTCTGCTGACTACGCCTGCCGGTGACGTCATCGAACGCGTGGACATGCGTTATGGCAATGGTCTGGCAGTACGCTGGGGCAAAAACTAGCATGCGGAAATTTATTACTGCGCCGACGCACAGAACGCAAAACTTGATGAGCTGGGTTTTATCGTCCTTACCACCTGTACTGGATTATTAACGGCCTAAAAATTATGTCAAAAAAACCAGAAAAAGACCTGATTGTCGGTCTCGACATCGGCACCTCCAAGGTGCTCGCCATCGTCGGTGAGATCATGGCAGACGGCCGCGTCGAGATCATCGGCATCGGCTCGCATCCCTCGCGCGGCTTAAAAAAGGGCGTGGTGGTCAATATCGAATCCACTGTGCAGTCCATCAAGCGTGCCGTGGAAGAGGCCGAGCTGATGGCCGGCTGTCAGATCCATTCGGTATCGGCAGGCATCGCCGGCAGCCATATCCGCAGCCTGAACTCGCACGGCATCGTAGCGATCAGCAACAAGGAGGTCAGCCAGGACGATGTGGAGCGGGTGATCGAGGCGGCGCGCGCGGTGGCCATGCCCGGCGATCAAAGAATCCTGCACATCCTGCCGCAGGAATTCATCATCGACAATCAGGATGGCATCCGTCACCCGGTGGGCATGTCGGGCGTGCGTCTGGAGGCCAAGGTGCATATGGTCACCGGCGCGGTAAGCGCGGCGCAGAACATCATGAAGTGCGTGAAGCGCTGCGGCCTGGAGGTCGATGACATTATTCTGGAACAACTCGCATCGAGCTATGCGGTGCTGACCGATGACGAAAAGGAACTTGGCGTGTGTCTGGTAGACATCGGCGGCGGCACCACCGACATTGCCGTGTTCACCGAAGGGGCGATTCGCCACACGGCGGTAATCCCGATTGCCGGTGATCAGGTGACCAACGATATTGCCGTGGCCTTGCGCACACCCACGCAATTCGCCGAAGAGATCAAGATCAAATACGCCTGTGCGCTCACTCAGCTGGCGCGCGCCGATGAGACTATTGAGGTGCCCAGCGTAGGCGAGCGGGCACCGCGGCGCCTGGCACGGCAAACCCTGGCAGAGGTCGTCGAACCGCGTATCGAAGAATTGCTCACGCTCATCCAGGCCGAACTGCGGCGCAGCGGCTTCGAGGATCTGATTGCGGCGGGCGTAGTACTCACCGGCGGTAGTTGCAAGATGGAGGGCATGGTGGAGCTGGCCGAAGAGATATTCCATGTGCCGGTGCGGCTGGGCGTGCCACAGCACATTGCCGGGCTGGTGGATGTGGTGCGCAGCCCCAATTTTTCCACTGGCGTCGGTCTGTTGCTGTTCGCACACCAGCATCGTGATAAACCGCGCCACGATACCCGCATGAGCGGTAGCCTGAAGTCGGTGTGGGAGCGCATGAAGGGCTGGTTTCAGGGAAATTTTTGAAGTGTTCGCAAGGCATTGAACAAGAACGCAGCAGATTTAGTTAACAAGGGCGGAGCACATACAAGTTTGCAATATTGAGTCTGAAAAGACTGCCGATAAATCAGGTTACAGGAGCGCAGATAATGATTTTTGAATTAGTGGAGACTTACACACCCAACGCCATCATTAAGGTGATTGGCGTCGGCGGCAGTGGCGGCAATGCCGTCGAACATATGGCCTCGGCCAATATCGAAGGCGTTGATTTCATTTGCGCCAACACCGATGCACAGGCGTTGCGTAATAGCTCGGCGCGCACCACCTTGCAACTAGGCAGCGCCATTACCAAGGGACTGGGCGCGGGTGCCAACCCCGAGATCGGCCGCCAGGCCGCGCTGGAAGACCGTGAGCGCATCATGGAGATTATCCAGGGCGCAGATATGGTCTTCATCACCGCCGGCATGGGCGGCGGTACCGGTACTGGTGCCGCCCCTGTCGTGGCGCAGGTAGCGCGCGACATGGGCATTCTGACAGTGGCCGTGGTCACCAAACCATTCCCGTTTGAAGGAACCAAGCGCATGCAGACTGCCGAGGCGGGTATCGCGGAATTGACGCAGTATGTGGATTCGCTGATCACCATCCCCAATGAGCGGCTGCTGAGCGTGCTGGGTAAGAATGTCAGTCTGCTGGAGGCCTTCAAAGCGGCCAATAATGTGCTGCTCGGCGCCGTACAGGGTATTGCAGAACTCATCACACGCCCAGGCATCGTCAATGTCGACTTCGCCGATGTAAAGACGGTGATGTCGGTAATGGGTATGGCCATGATGGGTTCAGGCTCGTCCTGCGGTGAGAGCCGCGCGCGCAAGGCCGCAGAGATGGCGATTGCCAGCCCGTTGCTGGAAAACATCAGCCTGTCGGGCGCCCGCGGCATTCTGGTCAACATCACCGCCGGTATGGACATGACGATCGGCGAGTTTGAAGAAGTCGGTAACACAGTGAAGGAATTTGCCGCGGAAGATGCCCGGATAATAGTTGGCACGGTGCTTGACTGTGATATGCATGACGAACTGCGGGTTACCGTCGTCGCCACCGGTCTTGGGGCTACGGGCAGAGTCGAGGAACGGCCTCCGGTGAAACTTGTGCTGCGCGACAAGAGCGGCCAGGTGGATTACGACCGGCTGGATCGGCCCACCGTGATGCGTAACCAGACATCTGCGGAGCGCTTCGCCAAGCCGCAGGAATCCAATATGGATTACCTTGATATTCCGGCCTTTCTGCGCCGCCAGGCGGACTGATACGGCAACCTTGGCGCTCGGCAGGCTTGAATGATAGCGAGATCAGCAACTTGCGCGGGCGTAGGCTGGCAACCCCAGGATGCCCGTGCTAACATGATGTGCTAATAGTTAACTGTTATAAGCGAGAAAAACAGTAATGATCAGACAACGAACCCTCAAGAATGTGATTAGAGCCGCCGGCGTTGGCCTGCACACGGGGGAGAAGGTATACCTGACGTTGCGGCCCGCCGCCGTCAATACAGGCATCGTGTTCCGTCGTACCGACTTGCCTGTACCCATGGAAATCGCGGCGCGCCCGGAAAATGTCGGTGACACGCGTCTGTCCACGACGCTCGTACAAGGCGATGTACGCATCTCCACGGTAGAACATTTGCTGTCGGCGCTGGCCGGACTCGGTATCGACAATGCTTACGTTGATCTGAGCGCCGCCGAGGTCCCGATCATGGACGGCAGCGCGGGTCCGTTCGTATTTCTGATTCAATCGGCTGGTATCGAAGACCAGAACGCCCCCAAGCGTTTCATCCGCATCAAACGCACCATCAAAGTGGAAGATGGCGACAAGTGGGCCAGATTTGACCCGTTCGAAGGCTTCAAGGTTTCGTTCGGCATCGACTTCGACCACCCGGTATTTCGCGGGCGGCGTCAGGACGCCTCCGTAGACTTTTCCACCACCTCATTCGTAAAGGAAGTCAGCCGCGCGCGCACCTTCGGCTTTATGCGCGACCTCGAATTATTGCGCGACAAGAGCTTGGCCCTCGGCGGCAGCCTCGATAACGCCATCGTCATGGATGATTACCGCATCCTCAACGAAGATGGTCTGCGTTACGACGATGAGTTCGTCAAGCACAAGGTGCTGGACGCCATCGGCGATCTTTACTTGCTTGGACACAGCCTGATCGGTGCCTTCAGCGGCTACAAATCCGGTCATGAACTGAATAATCGTCTGCTGCGCACACTCACCGCCGATGAAAAGGCATGGGAGCTGGTGACCTTCGACGACGAAACGCGCGCCCCCATTTCCTATCGTCAACCGGTATGGGCGTCATAAAAAGCGCCGGGAAAGACGGCCAGATACAGTATAGCGACGGCCCTGGCCTGAATGAAGTTAACGTAAAGATTGCCCCACCTCTGCTTTTATGACGCCCAAATGTGAAAGGTAAGGCGCGCCGCGCTTTTGCGGCCACCCGATTCTCACCGACAGCCACACCCAACTCCCGCAACCCTTCGTATACCCTGGGGCTGCCGTAGGTACTGCGGCTGGCCTGATGCACTCGTTTGATCTGACCGGATAAAGAGATGTTCTCCTGCGCCCGTAAACTCGGGCCGCGCCTGCGCCAAGCATAGAAGCCGGCACGGGTGACCCTATGAGCGCGCCACATCATGGCGAAGGGAGAAGGGTGCCGGTTTACTTCGATGAATTCGAAGATTTCTGATTTCGTTCGGTAAACCGGATGGCTTTTTTTAGGAGTTCGTGCTCCTGTTGCAGTATTTTGTGTTTCTTTTCCAGCTCACGCAGCCGCTTGAGTTCGGCGACGGTCTGGTCGTCCAGCGAGATGCCTTTAGTCACAATCAATCCCTCCCGCGCCTGTTTACGCCAGCGTGACAACATGAAGGGGTGGATGTCCAGTGCCTGTGCAACGTCCTGAATCAAGACATCGGGCAGCTCACTTAAAGTACTGCGGTGGCCTTGAACTGCAGGCTGTAACGATGCACTTTTGGCAAGCTTGATGTACCCATAAAACACCTCCGTTGGGTTAGGTGTGTTGGGGGAAGGTTACAGTCCCGCTTGAGCACAGGGTTAGGCAGATAACCGTTGATTCAAAGCCCGACAAATCGCAGCACTATTTTTTTCTAGGGTCATCCGCCGGGTTGACATAGTTGATGGCCCACGGTCCAACGCCATGAACCTGAACGATGGTTTCTTCTTTGGTCCACGCAAAATGGGTGGTCTTGGGCTGCATAATTGCGACACTACCCGCCGATAAGGGTTTGGTTTTCGACGGATCAAGCTTGTCTCCGGTTCCCATGTTGAAGGTGCCAGAAATCACCGTGACATGCTCAATGCCCGGATGCCAGTGAGCGGGGAGCTTATAGTCGGCGGGGAACTTCAGGCGGAAGGTAATTGG
>JBDSOT010000073.1:0-3336 GCA_039914705.1 Gammaproteobacteria bacterium
CACCGCGCGCAGCATGGCGCGATTGGGCGAGCGCTGCACGCCCTGGGTGACGATTTTGCTTCTACGATTGTCAGACATCCCATCACCTCCGTTACAAAATATTAAGGAAGCTCTGATTTATTCAGAGATTCCTGGCAAAGATTGCTAGTTTAACAGCGGGGCCGCGTGAAGCCCAATCGGGCAATAAGGCGGGAATTAATTACTGAGGACAGCTCACAAAATCATCAGGATTATTGTGTGGGTTTTCAGGGCGGGCATTGCCCGTGCATGCGCTCCTGAAATGTTAAGTAAACGGTGTCCACTTATACTTTTCTCTGCCGCTAATAACTGTGCCAGGATTTCCGGCGCCAGCGTATCTTGGGCACAATAAGTCCGATAATAAATCCGAGCAGCAGCACACCGGCGCCCGTCAGAAACCAGTTTCGCGTGCTCTGATCTTTCAACAGTTTGTTGGTGGATTGCAGGGCCTTTAATTGTTTCCGGGCCTCGGCAAGCTGTGTCTGCATCGCATGGTTTGCTACGACAGCGGCATTGGGTCGAACGGATTTTGTCGCAGGAGCGGGCGTCACGATGGCAGGTACGGAAGGCGTGTTCGCTACCGTTCCAGTTTGCATTGGAAGTGCATCGCCGGGCGAAGCACCCGTGGGTGAAGAATCAGCTTCTATGAACGGCTGGGTATCGACCAGGTATTGATTGACTACCCAGCCCTCCCAATTATCCAGGGTATGGACACGCGTATAGCCGGAATTGGAGATTTCCAGCACATTCAGGGCGGCGCCTTTGGAGAGCATAGTGACGATATTGGCGTCCGGGCTGGGGGCATCGTATAACTCCACCCCGTCTTCATTGACATAACGTGTACTTTGCGCCCAAGCAGGCGCAAAAGCACACAGAGCGCCGCCCAGCAGTAACACGATCATACCAATTTTTTTCATCACCCCCCCTTGACACCAGCCTTATGTGATGCGGCTAGTGGCTTAGGATAACGTAAGCCTTTTGCGATGCAAAGGTTTAACGCGATGGCATAGTGGATCAGTAAGAACGGCGACTCCTCGATAAGCGCGGAGTGAAGATTAGCAACAGTGATTTGCTAAGGGGCTGTCAACCATCGGGATAAATCTTTTTCCACACACACTGTCCACCACTGGCAGTGTCGATAATTTCCAGCCATTGCGTGTGCGCGAGCAATTCCAGCGGGCTGGCCTGCGTCACCAGCAACCGTGGGCGTTGCGGGTCGAGCCGACGAATCGAAGCCTGATGCAGGCCATTACTGTCTTGTGCGGAACCCAGCAATAAGTTGGCCTGACCACCGGTCATGGCCAGGTAAACGTCGGCTAGAATCTCGGCATCGAGCAGCGCGCCGTGCCACTGGCGCTGTGAGTTGTCGACCGTGTAGCGCTTACATAACGCGTCGAGGCTGTTCTTTTGGCCGGGATGCAGCTGGCGCGCGAGGATTAGCGTGCACAATATCCTGCATTCGACACCGGGTATCGGGCTCGCTGATACATCAAGGGAACTTGTGTTGTCCTGGTGGTGTGCTGCGCTTGCCGCTGGAGTCTCCGCCAGCAGTCGCAATTCATTGCTAATAAACGCCACATCAAAGGCAGCGTTGTGGATAATTAATTCGGCACCGCGGATAAAGTCAAGAAACTCGGTAGCGATGTCGGCAAAGCGCGGCTTGTCGGCAAGAAATTCATTAGTGATGCCATGCACCGCGATGGCACCGGGATCAATGGGCCGGTCGGGCTGCAGATAATATTGAAAACGCCGCTGGGTGAGACGCCGGTTCACAAGTTCCACACAGCCGATCTCGATAATCCGATGACCCTGTGCGGGGTCGAGGCCTGTGGTTTCAGTATCCAGAATAATTTGCCGCATCAGCTCTCCTGCGCCCGGTTGTTCATTTCATCAATGGCCTGATTAGCCAAACCATCCGCAATTTCATTTTCCCGATGCCCGCTGTGGCCGCGCACCCAATGCCATTCCACATAATGACGTTGCATGGCCTCATCCAGACGCTGCCATAAATCCACATTTTTCACCGGATTCTTCGCAGCCGTCCTCCAGCCGCGCTGTTTCCATTGAACTATCCACTCGGTAATCCCTTTGCGGACATATTGCGAATCGGTCACCAGCTTGACCTTGCAGGGACGCTTCAGTGATTCCAGCGCCTGAATGGCGGCCATCATCTCCATACGGTTATTGGTCGTTGCCGGTTCGCTGCCGTAGAGGTGCCGCTCCTTACCTTTATAGCGCAATAACGCGCCCCAGCCGCCATTGCCGGGGTTGCCACGGCAGGCGCCATCGGTAAATATCTCCACGCAGTCGGCAGCAACGGTGTCAGTGGATACGGGCAGTACCATGTCGGCGGATGCAGCCATTTTTATGATGACGGTTCTGCCCAACGGGCACCGATCAACTGACGCGGCTGTCGCCAGCTTGGCTTGATCGGCGTCAAGGTCGAGACCCGCTTCTTGGCAACCAATACATAAGCACCTGACATCTGCGGCCAGCAGCGCCCCCCTAGTACCTCCATAAAATGCAGTTTTTTCATTGTGGCTTCATGATGTACGGGCGGGCGAAAAAAATAAGGATGCGTCTCCACTTCATCGAACCCGAGCAGCGCAAGCCAGTCTCGCGTACGGGACAAACTGAGAAAGCGCGCACGCCACGGTGGGTGGTTGCGGCGCATTAAAACCAGGCGCCAGAGGCCCCATAAGCTCCATGGATTAAACCCTAAAATCACCAGCGAGCCCTCGGCGATCAATACCCGCTCTGCCTCGCGCAATACCTGATGCGGATCGGGCTCGAACTCCAATGTGTGCGGCAAAATCAGCACATCGATACTATCCGCCGCGATCGGCAAGGCATCGGGGCGCGCATACAGGGCCGGCGGCACGCTGGTGGGCATCTCAGGGTCAGCGTCGAGCACCACGCGGTGCGCAATGCGGCTGGCCGTCAGCAGGTCGGCATCCGCGATGCGCCCTACTTGCAATAAATGGTAACCGAACAGGTTCGGCAGAATATGGTTCAGACGCTCAAGCTCGGCCTCCAGCAGCAAACGGCCCAGGCGCAGGCGGTACCAGGCGCGCTGCCGGCGCGCCAGCTTATCAAGTCCGCTCTGGTACGCTGGTTTCATTATGGTCTATGCTCATGCCTACGTTTCCGGAATCATCCATTACTAAGACCAGCTTAACAATAAGGGTAATCGGCTGTCCTAGCTAACTTACCACCTGCCGGAATTGCGAACATACTACGCCCATGATTACCATCCAGGCTGTCCCCGCCTTTAAAGACAATTATATCTGGCTGATCTCCCGTCCCGGTACCCCCTAT
>JBDSOT010000125.1:0-18829 GCA_039914705.1 Gammaproteobacteria bacterium
TTGAAGGAAACGAACTGGATCTGGAAGGATTCGTCGCAGATTTCGTTTCAGCAACAAACTTTACGATCAATGGACAAGCGGTCACCACCAACTCCCAAACCTCCTATGAGCACGGCGTTGCAACCGATCTGGCCAACAACGTACGAGTAGAGGTAGAAGGCACGTTGACGGGTGGTGTGCTCGTCGCCAGTAAAGTCTCTATCGAGGATTAATCTGCAACTAGGTAAGGCGGGCCGCAAGCCCGCCTTTACTTATAACAGCTAAGCAATAACGGTTAAGATTTTTAACATCATTAACCACAGCACAGGCCAGGCCCAGCAACGGGTCTGGCTTTTTTTCCTTTAGAGAGACCGAAATTTAGCTGCTCTCCCTATTTAAGAATTACGGGCCAAAGCTCATGCCCGGTTTGGTCAAAGCCCTGCCACAATTCCTCATAGGTTTGTCCGCCAAGTAGATGCCTTAATTGTCCGGCAATTTCAGCGAGCGGCAGTAAGACAAAGGCTTGCTTTAAAATCTCCGGGCGCGGTAACACCAAGCCGGATTCGTTCAGAATTAAATCGCCGTAAAGCAGTAAATCCAGGTCCAGCGTGCGCGAGGAGTAGCGCGGACCGCTGCGCACGCGACCATGGCGATCTTCGATTCCTTGCAGGGTGCGGGATACGGCGTGAACATCGGCATCCGTATCAAAACCCACCACCAGATTATAAAAATTGTTGCCCGTGAAACCGAAGGGCTTGCTTTCATAGATAGCCGATGCGGTTAATTCACCGTAGTGCTCACGTAGCGCAGCAAGCCCGGCGCGCACGTTGTGCTCACGTTGGATGTTGCTGCCGATACCGACGTATACGCGTGTCATGGCGACTGTTTGCCACGCTCGATCATCACACCCACGTCTACGGCCCCGCGCACCGCACCTTTTTTATTGACGCGCAGACGTACCCAGCCAACATTGAATTCCGTCATAATGATCTCTGCCACGCCCTCTGCAAGCGTCTCGACCAACTGAAAATCCGTGCTGCCAACATATCCAGCCACGCGCTTGGCCACCTTTTTATAATCGAGCGTGTCGGCAATGTTTCCACTCGCAGCGGCCTTGCGTATATCCATCGTCATGTCGAGATCAAGAATCACAGCCTGCTTAACGCGCCGCTCCCAATCGTAAATGCCGATGACGGTTTCGATGCGCAAGCCATGTAAATAAATTATGTCCATTGTTTGTGCCCGCTGTGTTAATGAAGAAGTGCGTACCACTTTCCGCAACTTTTATTTATGACAGACTTGACCCGGGCCGCGCAAGCGATTCCAATAGCGCCATTATGATGATCGACCTTAGCTTGATATTGCTCGCCTACCTGATAGGTTCTCTCGCCAGCGCTGTACTCGTTTCACGCCTCATGGGCCTGCCTGACCCCCGTGCACATGGCTCGGGCAACCCAGGCGCGACCAACGTGCTGCGCCTGGGCAATCGGCGCGCCGCTGCTATTGCCCTGCTCGGCGATATACTGAAAGGCTTGTTGCCGGTCTTGATAGCTACCGGTTTGGGCGCTTCTAACTTCACTGTGGCCGCAGTAGGATTGGCGGCATTTTTCGGCCATTTATACCCGATATTTTTTTGTTTTCGCGGCGGCAAGGGCGTGGCAACTTCGCTGGGCGTACTATTTGGCTTATCCTGGGAAGTCGGGCTGGCATTTTCTATCACCTGGCTGCTCACCGCGCGCTTCTCGCGCTTTTCATCCCTGGCCGCCCTGTGCGCGGCGTTGATGGCACCATTGTACATGCACTGGTTTGGCGGCCCGCGTGAATTTCAAATCGCCGCGCTGATTATGTCAACCTTGCTCATATGGCGTCACCGCTCCAATATTCAAAATCTGCGCAACGGCACCGAATCCCGGATTGGTGCCAGCGGTTAACAGTAACATTTGAACGGCATACTAATTATCCAACTCGGGGTATAAAAATGAAAATTAATACCATACAGATATTCGAAAAAGTCATCGGCGTGGTGCTCAACGTTATGTTGCTGTTCATTACGCTCGGCATCATTATCGGTGTAGCGCGGCTGTTCATGAATCTGGGCGACTTGCTGGTAAACAAGGATATAACGACTCAATATTTTCACATCATTTCCGACGTGCTGACCTTGTTTATCCTGATCGAATTATCGCGCTCACTGGTCGATTACTTCACTACACACCGTCTGCGCATGACCTTCATCGTCGATGCCGCTATCGTATTTTTATTGCGCGAGATCATGATAAAACTGTTCGAAGACAAGATCACGTTCAATGAAATTTATGCATTGAGCGCGTTACTATTAGTGTTGGGTGCCTTGCGCATTGGGTCTATCATCGTGTTTCAGCGCGAAAAGAAAATGCTTGATGTGAACGTTAAACGCGACGTCTAATTCTTGGTATTAATGGGATAGCAGCTAAAAAATCTAAGGCTTGGCCTGAGGTCCGCGCAGCTTGACAATCACCCCGCCCGTCTGCAAAGACAGCGTCTCCATCGTGGCACTTAATTCGGATATGGCGCGCGCCAGCTCTTTGTTAGCGGGGGTATATGGATCAAACATGATATGCGTAATGCCCGGCGTCATCCTTGACAGGCTAGCCCCATCTTTTACGGGAGGTGGCAACGGCAGCACATCCCGCTTCACGACGATCATGGTGCGTGCCGGCCACTGGCTTATCGCACGGAACGGTTTCGCACTGTCCGCGGCCTCCAGTGCGAGTGTCCGTATGAGCTGATCCTGCGGTGCATAAATGCCACTTTTTACATAGCCGGAATATGCCTTATCGATGTTCATAAATAAGGTCGCGACCATAACCACGATCACCATCACACCACCACGCTGACCGATAAATCCCGTCCCACCCACGGCCTCGTTCGCACTGATCAGCTTAGAGATTCCGTAATACAGCAACAGCACAATGGCCAGCATCGCCCAGGTAAGATCGGCCGCAACCGAGCCGAGCAATACGCCGACGACCAGCATGCCGCCCATAATGTCCTTGCTGAGTGCGCGACGATTCAGTATCAGCACAGCCAACAGCAGCAGTGCAATAAGACCCCCCGTTACCGTAGTTATATCTGCGGAAGGCTCCAGACGCGGACCCAGCACGGCGCTCGTCAGCGAGATCAGTGGATTGCTCCACCATTCCAGGCCATGCCAGCCGGCGCGCAACAGGCCGACAAAGGCTACGGCTAGCAGCACACCAATAAATACATGGCGTTGCTGGCGTTTATCGAGCGGATTTTTATACCACATCCATAACAACGCGATAGGGTAGGCCAGCCCGGCCGGGTGCAAGGTGACGGTGATGGCCACCAGCAATAGTTGCGAAAAATACTTACCGCCCAGCGGACGATTAACATCACGATAGCTTTTATCCAGCCACGCCCCAAGGCTGAACATCAACAGCAGATAAGGGCCGGCGCCGATGGCATCGGCCTGCAGAAGTGTTGCCGGGCTGATCAGTAACAGGCCCGTGGCGATCAAGGCCACTTCCCTGCCCGCCGTGCGCTCGCGCCACTGGTAGAGCACTACACCCGCGATAAACATGATGAGCAACGTGAACACCTTAGCCGCGGTCAGGCTGCCCGACCAATAAATCCCCAGCGGGATAAACAACAGGGCGCGGAAGTCGGGCACGCCGAAGATAACGATAGGATTGGCTACGTTATCGACAATCGACCAGTTCAACAACAGCGCGCGCGCCGCGCCTTCGTCCAGGCCGTAAAGGTCATGGCGCAACAACAGCAGGGATAAACCGCCCCACACCAGCAAGGCCAATAATCCCCAGTAACGAGCGGGGATACGTTCGATAAAGTTCGCAAGCATGGTGTTCCTTGGTATTTCGGCCCTAAGATGGGCGGGGCGAGTGATAAACTAGCGCGCAGTATAAAAGAACCCTGCCGGACAAACTACGATGGCTTGAAGGTCGTGAACAATACGGTGTTTTGGCAGTCAGAGAGTAGGTCGTGCTTAATACTATGAAACCTTTCTTGAAACAATGGTTACCACGTCTGGCCTTTATCGCCTTGTGCGTGCCCGGCGTGGCTGCGCAGGCTGCGCTGAATCTGGAATTGCCGGAGATAGGCGATGCCTCGGGCGGCACGATTTCGCCCATCGAGGAGCGGCGCATCGGCGAAGAATTCATGCGGCAAGTACGTCAGCAACTCAAGATTATCGACGATCCCGAGATCAACGAATACGTTCAATCGCTGGGTTATCGTCTGGCGGCCAATAGCGATAATCAAAGCCAGGATTTCACCTTTTTTATCATCGATGACCCGGCGATCAACGCCTTCGCCGCCCCCGGTGGCTTCATTGGCATCAACAGCGGCCTGATTCTCGCCTCTGAATCCGAGAGCGAACTCGCGTCCGTACTGGCGCACGAAATTGCGCACATCACCCAGCATCATCTGGCGCGCGCCTTTGAAAAGGGCGGTAAGCTGGGCTTGATGTCGGTTGCCGGAATGATCGCCGCCATTCTCGTGGGCACCCAAAACAGCGAACTCGGCCAAGCGGCACTTGCCGCAACCCAGGCGGGCAGCGCGCAGGCACAAATCAACTTCACGCGCGGCAATGAAGAAGAGGCTGACCGCATCGGCATAAAGACCCTAGCGCGGGCCGACTTCGATACGCGCAGCATGGCAAGCTTTTTTGAGCGCCTGCAAAAATCCATGCGTTTTGCCGGTGCCAGCGTGCCGGAGTTTTTAAGAACGCACCCGGTGACCACCTCGCGCATCGCGGATTCGCGCAATCGCGCCGAGCAATTTCCCTATCGCCAGATCGTCGATAGCCAGATCTACCATCTGGTGCGCGCCAAACTGCGTGTGCTGAACGAACCTAATCCCAAGCAGGCTATCAGCCGCTTCGCCCAAAACTTGAAACAGGGCCAATACCGCAACGAGAAGGCGGAACAATACGGCTATGCCTTAGCGCTACTGTCCAATCGGGATTACGATGCGGCGCGCACGCAGATGAGCGAACTGCTGACTAAAGATAGTGATAGCCTACCCTACCAGCTTGCCCTGGCCCGCATTGAAATAGCCAGCGGCAATACTGGCAAGGGCCTGGATATTTATACCGGGGCCTTGAAACTTTATCCCGGCAATCACCCACTGACCATGCTGTACGGACGCGCCTTATTGCAAACCGGCCAGGCTGCCCAGGCTCGCGTGCTACTGCAGAAGCATGTCCGGCAACACGCCGCCAACCCCGAATTGTACAAAATACTCGCCGAGGCGGAAGGCCAAACCGGCCATAAGGCCGCAGGCCATCAGGCATTAGCGGAATACTATTATTTGAACGGCCACACCGGTGCCGCTGTAGAGCAGCTCGAAATCGCCCTGCGCACCCCCGACAGCGATTTTTATCAAAGTTCGCAGATCGAAGATCGGCTCGCGCAGTTAAAAGACCAGCTGAAGCTGGAGACAAAACGCTAATCGCGCAAGACACCCTGATCGGCTATAATTCTCAACCCGGTCGGCAACGCCAACACAATCGTGATGCGCACCTACCCGGAAACTTATGTAGGGTGGGTTAGGCCGAAGGCCGTAACCCACCGGCCGCCGGGTCTGTTTTTACAGCACACATTATTATCGAGCCTTAGGCCGTTAAATCGCAGGAGCAGCAGTGACAACCAACAGCAAGCGCAGGATTTTTCTCAAAGGCAGTTTGATCACTGGATTGCTGGCGATTGCCGGTAGCCTTCTGACGTTTCCGGCCCGCGTACTGGCGGCCTGGCCGGCCGCCGCCTTTGATGCAAAAAAAGTCGATGACGCGCTGAACGCCTTGTTTGGTAACACTAATCTCATCGAACAGTCCGCTGACATTATCCTGACCGCCCCAGACCTCGCCGAGAACGGCGCGGTGGTGCCGGTAACGGTGCACAGCAGCCTGCAGGGCATCGAGTCAATTACTCTGATGGTGGATAAAAATCCGAATGCGCTGGTGGCCCGCTTCAATCTGGCAAAGAACACCCGCGCCTACCTCAAAACCAATATTAAAATGGCGGAAACCTCCAACCTCATCGTCGTGCTAAAGGCGGGTGACAAACTGTACAGCACGCACCGAAAGGTCAAGGTCACCCTCAATGGTTGCGGCAATTAGCGCATGCCACCAGATTGCGTTGTATCCTTTGGGGCGATTCGACCCCCTTATGCATTCATGTCCGAGATAAATTATGGCCAGCCAGATTAAGATACGCGCTACGCTGGAAAGCGGCGTGACGACGGTTAAAACCCTGATGATTCATCCGATGGAAACCGGGCTATTCAAAGATAAAAAGACCGGCGAACCGATTCCGGCGCATTTTATCCAGGCCGTGAGGTGCGAACACAATGGCAATGTCGTGCTGGACGCCGAGTGCGGGATCGCTATTTCGAAGAACCCCTATCTGGCATTTAGTTTCGATGGCGGCGCGGTCGGCGACACGATCAAGGTAAGTTGGACGGACAACCGGGGCGCAAGTGAATCCGCCGAGACCACCATCAATTAATTACGGATTAAATAAAAATATGCATGCCTGAATCGTATGCATTTGTCTAACCTTAAGGGTTCCTTTAACTCTTGCAGTTTTAACTACCTTACAAACCCCTATGAACATCGGCCCCTATAAATTAAATAACAATCTGGTACTTGCACCGATGGCGGGTGTCACTGATCGTCCGTTCCGCCAATTGTGTAAAAATCTCGGCGCGGGCATGGCAGTGTCCGAGATGGTGTCGTCCAATTCCCTGCTCTGGGGTAGCCAAAAAACCCTGCGGCGCGCCAACCACGAAGGTGAAACCGAGCCACGTTCGGTACAGATCGCCGGTGCGGATCCTGCGATGATGGCGCTGGCGGCAAAATACAACGCCGACAATGGCGCGCAGATCATCGACATCAACATGGGATGCCCGGCAAAAAAGGTATGCAATGTCATGGCGGGTTCCGCCCTGCTGCAGGATGAAACGCTCGTCACGCGTATTCTCGAAGCTTGCGTCAAGGCCGTCGATGTACCGGTCACGCTTAAGATTCGCACCGGCTGGGACAAAGATCATCGCAACGGCGTGGCCATCGCACGCATCGCCGAGGACATCGGCATCCAGGCGCTCGCCATACACGGCCGTACGCGCGCCTGTGCATATCAAGGCGAAGCCGAATACGACACCATCGCCGCCATCAAGGCCAGCGTGCAAATCCCCATCATCGCCAACGGCGATATCCGCACCCCCGAGCAGGCTAAATTTGTGCTCGATTACACGCACGCCGACGGTATTATGCTCGGCCGCGCCGCGCAAGGTCGGCCCTGGATATTCGGCATTATTAATCATTATCTGGCAACCGGCGAGACATTGGCCGATCCCGACATCATCTCCATCCGTGAGATCATGCTCGGTCATCTGCATAATCTTTACGAATTTTACGGCGAACACACGGGCGTAATGATGGCACGCAAACATGTCTCCTGGTACAGCAAGGGACAAGCGGGCGGGGCTGTATTCCGGCAAGCGGTTAATGCAGCGGGAAGTATCGAACAACAGCTGGCCTTGACACATGAATTTTTCGACCGGCTGGCAGTACTCGACGACTCTGGCTATGTCAGCGAAGGTTCCTCCGAAGAAATGGCCGCATGACAAAGTCCGCGCCGCATACTAAATCTGACGCGCGTCCGCCGGAGCGGCGCAAAGCACCCTTGCGCGACGCCCTGCATGTGGCCCTGGAAACCTATTTCAAGAATCTGGATGGCGATCAGCCCTGCGATCTTTATCAAATGGTGCTCAGCGAGATTGAACCGCCGATGCTGCAAACGGTTATGAAATATACAGGCGGGAATCAAAGCCGTGCCGCTGAGATTCTCGGCGTGAACCGCAGCACACTCCGTAAAAAACTCGCGCAGTATGGGCTGGGCTGATCACAACCATTGCCGAAAATAATTACAAAGATACATGAACTCTGTGAAGTCGCTTCAGACAACCTGTCTTGGGATTTCATTTTAGACTTTTCTCTTTTCTCTTGTAATTTTTGCTAATTTAATTTATGCCCATCATCAAACGCGCTCTCATTAGCGTCTCTGATAAAACCGGAGTCGTCGACCTTGCGCGGCGCTTACAACAACTCGATATAGAGATTCTCTCCACCGGCGGCACGGCTAAATTATTAGCCGAAAATGCTATAGATGTTACCGAGGTCTCCGACTACACCGGATTTCCCGAGATGATGGGTGGGCGTATCAAGACCCTGCATCCCAAGATTCATGGCGGCATACTGGGACGGCGCGGCATAGACGACGCGATCATGGACCAGCACGGCATCGCCGCTATTGATCTCGTCGTGATCAATCTTTATCCGTTTGAAAATACGGTGCTACAGCCGAACTGCGACCTCGACACAGCGATAGAAAATATCGACATCGGCGGACCGGCTATGTTGCGTGGTGCCGCGAAAAACTATGCCTCGGTCAGCGTAGTAGTCGACCCCGCCGACTACGCTGCCGTCCTCGCCGAAATGGAATCCAATCAGGGTGCAGTAAGCAGCGAACTGCGCTTCTCGCTAGCGGTCAAGGTCTTCGAACACTGCGCGCGCTACGATGGGGCGATTGCCAATTATCTCAGCTGCCTGAAAGAAAATCCCAGCCAGCGCAGCATGTTTCCGCGCACCTACAGCATGCAATTCGCCAAACTCCAGGATTTGCGCTACGGCGAAAATCCCCACCAAAAGGCGGCTTTTTATACTGAGAAGAACCCGCCCAGCGGTTGTGTTGCCAGCGCCTACCAACATCAAGGCAAGGCACTGTCTTTCAATAATATTGTCGATGCTGATGCCGCGCTTGAATGCGTGAAATCGTTTAGCGAAGGCCCCGCGTGCGTTATCGTGAAACATGCCAATCCTTGCGGCGCGGCCTTGGGGGAAACTATTCTTGATGCCTATCAACGGGCCTACAACACTGACCCTACCTCGGCCTTCGGCAGCATCATTGCCTTCAACCGAACGCTGGATACGATCACGGCGCAAACCATTCTCGAACGTCATTTCGTTGAAGTACTTATCGCACCTGCCATTGATGAAACGGCACTCGCAATGCTCGCCGGCAAACCGAATATCCGCGTGTTAAGTTGTGGATTCTGGTCTACCTCACAAACTACTGGGCTTGATTACAAACGCATAACCGGCGGGCTGTTGATTCAAGATCGCGATGACGCCCTGCTCGATCAGCACGATCTCAAGCTTGTCACCCAGCGTGCGCCTACGCCACAGCAAATCCAGGACATGCTGTTCGCCTGGAAGGTCGCAAAATTCGTTAAATCAAATGCCATTGTTTATTGCAAAAATAACACGACCATCGGCATCGGCGCGGGTCAGATGAGCCGTGTCTATAGTGCGCGTATTGCAGCAATCAAGGCCGAAGATGCCGGGCTGAGCGTAAGCGGATGCATGATGGCCAGCGATGCCTTTCTGCCATTCCGTGATGGCTTGGATTCAGCTGCCGCAGCCGGTGTATCCGCCGTGATCCAGCCGGGCGGCTCCCTGCGCGACCAGGAGGTTATTGACGCTGCGAATGAGCATGGCATCGTAATGGTATTTACCGGTGTGCGGCATTTCCGGCATTAGTTAATAAAGCAGCGTACTTATGAAAATATTGCTGATCGGTTCAGGTGGACGCGAGCATGCCCTCGCTTGGAAAATCGCACAGTCGCCCAAAGCAGAAAAGATTTTCGTCGCGCCCGGTAACCCGGGAACGTCGCGTGAGCCGCGCACTGAAAATATTAATATCAAGGCTGACGACATACCGGCGCTGTTAGATTTTGCCCTGAAAAATACTATAGCGATGACCATTGTCGGCCCCGAGGCCCCTCTGGCTTTGGGAATCGTCGATGCCTTTAGCGCCGCCGGTTTACGCTGCTTCGGACCCAGACAAAAAGCGGCGCAACTCGAGGCGTCCAAGTCTTTTGCCAAGGATTTTTTCGCGCGCCATCGCATTCCAACGGCAGCCTATGCGAGCTTCACCGACGCAAGCGAAGCCCTTGCCTACGTACATGATAAAAAAATGCCTCTGGTTATCAAGGCCGATGGTCTGGCGGCGGGCAAGGGCGTGGTGATCGTGCATACCCATGAAGATGCGGTCCGTTCGGTAAACGCTATGCTTGCGGGAAATATTAACGGGCGTACCGGGGGGCGCGTTGTCATCGAAGAATTCTTACGCGGTGAGGAGGCGAGCTTTATCGTGATGGTCGATGGCGAACATATTCTGCCGCTGGCGACCTCGCAGGATCACAAGACGCGCGATGATGGCGACCGTGGGCCTAATACCGGCGGCATGGGTGCCTACTCGCCAGCCCCGGTTGTTACACCTGAAATTCATATGCGTATCATGCGTGAGATCATCGAGCTGACGGTGCGTGGCATGCGCGCGGAAGGTACCCCTTACACAGGCTTTCTGTATGCCGGCGTGATGATCACTGATGACGGAACGCCTTATGTGCTCGAATACAATTGCCGCATGGGTGACCCTGAAACGCAGCCGATCATGATGCGTCTTGATTCTGATTTAGTGGAATTGTTTGAGGCGGCGCTGGACGGAAGACTTGATCGGGTGCACGCGCGTTGGGACGAGCGAGCCGCCGTTGGCGTGGTGCTGGCCGCCGCCGGTTATCCGGGGGATTACCGCACCGGCGATGTTATCGACGGACTTAATGCGCACATCTCGCCGGATAAAAAAATCTTTCATGCGGGAACCATTGAGCAAGACGGTGCAACTATGACTGCGGGTGGCCGTGTGCTGTGCGCCTGTGCCTTGGGCAGCGATGTAAGGTCAGCGCAGCAGAATGCTTATGAACTGGTGAAACAGATTCACTGGAAAGGGATGTACTATCGCGCGGATATTGGCTACCGCGCCGTGGCACGTGAAAATTGCGCCGTGTAAAGACAGTCTAGGCCGATGTTTGTAAGGTTGCGGGCTTGGCCTTTTTCGTATGTTTCATCCAGGTTTTTTTACAGGCCAGCAGCATGCCTTCCAAGGCATCCATGTCGGGAATTATAGCTGGCTCGCCATTGACGACAACCCGGCTGAGTATTAACTGTCCTGTCTCGTTTTCGTTGGAGATAGCTGCAATCTTGCCTTCATCAATCATCAATAACTGCGGCAAACCTTGCGTGACAACAGCAAAAAAATTGATCTCCGCGTTGCCGCCCAAGGCATTGATGACCACAATTTTCGCGCGGGGATTGGAGCCAGGCAGAGCCTGCCCAGCAGCGCCTTCAAAGGACACCAAGGCTATAGAGCGGTCACGCCAAGATAAACGCCCAAGCAACCATGCAGGCGCGCCTTCTACCAACTCCGGCTCTGCATAAATAATTACTTCCGCGATTGAGGTGTTGGGCAAAATCAGCTTATCCCCTTCAATAGGTATAAGCTGGCAACGCAACGTAGCCTTTGTCTCGGTCATTTAATCTGCCTTGGCGCTGAAAAAATTTTCATAACTCATATCAAATTAATGGTGAACTTCGAGCTTGTCGCCGAGCAGGTTACCGATATTCTCCATTAATTCGCTCTCCTGATAGGGCTTACCCATATAGACATTTACACCAATCTGCATGGCGCGATCACGATGCTTCTGCCCGGTGCGCGAGGTAATCATAATAATCGGTATATTCCTCAGCCGCTCTTCATTACGCATATGCGTGGCCAGCTCATAGCCGTCCATGCGCGGCATCTCGACATCAAGTAGCATGACGTCGGGAATATGATCGTGTAGCAATGTCACAGCATCAACACCGTCTTTAGCGGTAAGCACCTGTATATTGTGACGTTCGAGCAGGCGCGTGGTGACCTTACGCACTGTGATGGAATCATCTACCACCATCGCGGTAATCTGGCTGCGCTCCGGCACGGCGCAAACCAGCATATGCTGCAGGTCTTTAACAGCCTTGGCGGCCGCACCTGCGCGCATTACAGAATTAATATCAAGGATTAACACCACGCGCCCATCGCCCAGAATAGTGGCACCGGTTATTCCGCGGATAGTGCTGATCTGCGGACCGACCGATTTGACAACAATCTCACGGCTACCCAGTAGCGAATCCACTTCCAGCGCTACCCGATGATCGCCCGCGCGCGCCAGTAATACAGGGTGCTTGCGCTTGGGGCCGGACACGGCATGACGTTCGCCGCTCAACACCGTGCTTAAGTGTGCAAGCTGGTAATCTTGGCCATTGATGCTATAGATGGGCGTCTCCAGCCCATAAAGCTCCATGAGTTCTTCATAGCTCAGTTGCGCAACACGCTCAATACTGGTCAGCGGTATGGCGTAAAGCTCTTCGCCCAGATGCACCAGTAGCGCGCGGCTGATAGATAAGGTAAGCGGCAGACGCACGGTGAAGGTAGTGCCCTGACCGGACTCGGAGGCAATATCCAAGGTGCCATTTAATTGTTTGATCTCGCTATTCACAACATCGAGACCCACGCCGCGCCCGGATATTTGGGTAACTTCCTGAGCCGTTGTAAAGCCCGGTTCCAGGATAAATTGCATCACCTCACCAGCACTGGCATCGTCATCCGCACTTAACAGCCCACGCTTGATAGCCTTCTCGCGAATCGCCGACAGATTCAAACCTCTGCCATTATCGCTAAGCTCAATGGTCATCGCCGAACTTTCTCTTTGCAGCCTTAAAGTGATTTGACCATTCTCCTCTTTGCCTGCCGCGCGGCGCACTTCAGCACTTTCGATACCGTGATCAATGGAGTTACGCAGCATGTGCTCGAGGCTGGGTACAATGCGATCCAGCACGGTTCTATCCATTTCACCATCGGCACCGATAACACGCAGCTCAACCTCTTTACCTAATTGCTGGCAAGTCTGCCGTACGATCCGGCGCAGGCGCGGCATCAGCACGGCAAATTGCACCATGCGCGCGCGCATCAGGCCCTCATGCAGATCAGTATTCACACGCGCCTGCTGAACCAGCAAGGTCTCGGACTCACGCGTGAGTCCATTCAGCAGACCTTCGATATTCGCCAGATCGCTCACACTCTCCAGCAGGCTGCGCGACAGTTGCTGCATCTGTGAGAAACGGTCGAATTCGAGCGGGTCGAATTCTTCCTCTTCACGGATGGCAGCCTCCGCATAGCGGGACACTATCTGCGCCTCGGTTTCTATCTCCAGGTTGCGCAACTGCCCACGCAGGCGGGAAATAATCTGATCAACTTCGATCAGATTGTATTTAAAGGCACCCATCTGCTGTTCAATGCGCGAACGCGAGATACTGATTTCAGCGGCGAAATTTACCAGGTTATCGAGAAGATCGGCGCGTACGCGTACCTGCTCATGCTGAGGGCGCAATGCAACGCGATTTTCATCAAGTGCTTCTTCCAGGTCTTCCTTTGATGCTGCCGCAGTTTTAACGTTGCGAGGTAATTCTGGCTTCGGTTGTATAAGTGCGATGGGGGCATAACTTTGCTGGGCGGATAAATCATCTGCTTGTATTTCATCCGCTAGCGTCTCATCGGGTATGGAGCCGCCACTGATTTCCTCCAGATGGGAGATAAGCTCGGTAGCATGGATCAGCGGCAGATTAATCGCCGCAGAGTCGAGCATCTGTACTAGTCTGTCCTGTGTCTGCTGCATTAATTTCGGCAACTGCGGGGACAAGGGAATTTGCTCGTCCATGACGGCTGTAATCACAGATTCCAGGGTGTGGCTCAAATCACCAATCGCACTCAGGCCCGACATGCGCGCACCGCCTTTCAGGGTGTGCAATTGGCGTTGGAGCTCTTCCAGCCACTTGCGGTTGTTCTGATCCACTATCCATTGTTGGAGCGCAACCTCGATGGCTTCGATAATTTCCCTAGCCTCCTCCAGGAAAATTTCAACAATCTCATTGTCAATTTCCTGTTGATCGTCATCCACCTTCGCGGTTGCCGGCTCGTCTTGTTGCACAATCGGTACGTTAGTAATGTGCAGTTCGGCTTCCGGCTGTTCAATGATAACGGGTTCATCAACTTCAGCCGCCGGGGCAACAACAAGCGGTGCCATACGAAGATCGGACAGGGTATTTAAAAATGCGCCTGGGTCCGGTTTTGCACTGCGTGGGTCTTGCAAGGCCGCAACCATTTTTCTGATTAGATCAATACTGTCGCTGAGCATCGCTACGACTACGGGGCTGAGCACGGCCTGATGCAGATTCAAGTACTTTGCATACTCTTCGAGCACATCGCTGACCACGGCGATATCAGCGATTCCCGCCATGGCTGCGCTGCCGTGCAGCGTGTGCAATGTGCGCAGTAGTTTTTCGGTCGTTCTGCAATCATCCGGCTCCTGCTGACAGAAATCGACAAACGTTTGCATAACTGCCAGATGCGTCGCTGCCTCCCGGCTAAAGATTTCCAATAGTACCGGGTCAATCTGCGACTCGACGTCTGTTGGATAATCCTCCAGATCATTCGTCTCCGCCCCGCTCTCAGGTACTGTGTCTATCTTGAATTCAACAATATCTGTTAATTCATCGGCAATGACGGATTCAACAAACGAGGTCATCGGTTCTGCGGTAAACGATGCCGGTTCTTCAGCCGACAAAGACTCTGCATACTCGGCCGTAAAATCAAGCTCGCTTGAATTTGGCCAATCAGTGGCCGAGAGGTTGGCAAATTCCGGGGGTTCAACTGTGCTTAGATAGGGTTGTTCATCTGTATTTACAGGCGGACTTGTGATTTCATCAATGTAGGATGTTTCAGCAACTGACTTGCTGACTTCGGCATTATTCTTTGCAGCCTCTACAGGCAGCCGGGCCGGATCTGGCTGACTCAGTCGATTCGCCTGATCTATCAAGCCTTGCACATCAACTGTCACAGTCTTGCTGGCGCTGAAAGCCTCGATCAGTTCCGGTAATATTTGCTGCGCGCGCTCTATCAAAGAAAACAATTCAGCATTAACCGCCACCGTTCCATCAATCACGCGATTAAGCATACCTTCAACAGCCCAGGCAAACTCACCGATGGTAGTGGCACCGACCATGCGGCCACTGCCCTTTAAAGTATGGAAGGAACGTCTTACCAGTGTCATCGCGTCCGATGTAAAGGGATGAAGCTTCCATATCGGTAGATTTATGGCTATCGAGGCGAGTTCTTCCTGCGCCTCTTCAATAAATATTTCTACAATCTCGTCATCAATACCTTCAGGCCGCGAGAATATTGCCGGTGTTGCAGGCGCGGTGACTTCGGTTATCGATTCAGCCTCCGGTAACAGCCCTATCGATTCTGACAAGGTGATTAATGGGGCCTCATCCTCTTCAACACGCAGTTCGTGTTCCGTAACTTCAACAATTGACGCATTAAAATCCGTCGTGGCATCGTCTGTTGAATAGTGTTCGACGGGTTCATCCCACGATGCAGCTTCGGATTGTGGCATTGGCGTATCTATTAATGCAGCAGGTTCGGACTGAGCCGGTGACTCATCTATTAATGACACATCTGACGGATCAAAACCCGCTATGCCTTGCTGTGCAATATCCAGAATTGACTCACGGTCGGATCTATTTTCGTCGAGGGCTTCAAGATAATACTCAATGCCGACGATCACATCGGCCAGACTTTCCAGTTGCCGGTAATCCGGGTTGATGCGTTGCGCCAGCAGATGCTCAGCGATATAGTTTTTGCAGTTTCCCAACAGACTGGCTGCACGCTTCTCCGACAACATGGTCAGACTGCCGATGACTTGGGCAATTTGCTGCGGCACATCAACCAGCAACTCGTGATGCCCAGGTTGGGTAATAAAATTGATAAGCGCATCTTTCACACGCGACAGGTCGACCTTCGCTTCCTTGATAACGGCATTAATGACCTGCCGGTACTCAGCCCCCTGCGTCACCTTGGCGCCATCGTCATGCTCACCAGAATCGGCACTGATAGCCACGGCTGTTCCAAGGTCGTCCAACGCGGCTTCCACATACAGTAGTGTGCCCGCCAACTCGACCAGACTGGCCTCACTGGGCACCCTATTCTCCTGTTGCATGGATTTAAGACTGGCAGCCTGCTCCAAAACAAGATTTCGCACCGCGTCCATCCCCAGCATGCTCAGGGTATCAGCAGTCTGACGCAAAATGGCCTCCAGCGGTTCCATCGCGGAAACTGAACTCTGCTCACCGCGCACAAAAATATCGAGTCCGTCTTTAACTTTGGCCAGATCCTCCTTGATAACTGCACCCACTGTGCGCATCAATTCGCGATTGGGTGCCCCTAAGCTTTCACTGGATGCCGATGCTGCACCCGCATCGCAAATGAGTTCTGCTAGATTGAAGGCCTGTTTAATTTCTGCAACATGTTCACTGGCAGATTGAGTTTGTGCCACTTGGTAAAGCAAATCCTTGACCAGCGCCGCAGGCTGCTCAAGCGACCATTCATCTTCGCCAAGATCAATTAATCTCTTGATCTGGCGGTCAACCTGACCGAGTAATGAGACGGGGAAATTAGGCGGCAGACCATCGTCTACAATTGCCTCGAGTAATCCACCCGTAATCCACCAAAGCTGGATCATTGCCTTTGAGTGAGAAATCTCTTCAAGCCGGCGCACAACTTTAAGCAGTTGCCCCACATGACCCAGATCTTGAGGGTTACGATGCCAGTTAACCAGCGCCAGCTGAAAGGTGGGGCGCAGTTTACGCGCGGCGACACGGATATCAATGGAAAAACTGGGGGCTGTCGGTACGTGGCTGTCCGTAGTAACAGGTTTGAAAATACTTAGATCGGGTTCAAAGAGTTTGCTTTCCGCGATCAGTTTCTGGCCGCGTACAGCCCGCATTTCATTCACCAGGGAAACCAGCGCGTGAGAATTTTCCGGGCGACCCATCTGCAAATGCTCCAGATGATCCGGTAATTGCAGGATGGCGCGCATCAACAATTCATAGGTATCGTCCTGCTGCTTGTCTGTCTCACTGAGCAATACTTGAGCAACTAGCTCCATTTCCTCCGCCAGCTGGGCGGGGCCGTGGAGTTCGATCATTTGCAAGGTGCCGCGCACCTGTTGCAGCAGATTTGCGCAAATACGCATCTGCGCTATTTCAAGCGGATTACCGGCAAACGCTTCCAGAGCATGGCGAGCCTGTTTCAGGCTGCCGTCAATCTCTGGCTTGACCCAGTTTAAGGTATTGGAATCCATCGCCTTAGGGGAGATCATTGTATGCTCCTGCCTGCGTGAAGATGCGGGGTTGAGTCCGTTGGGGAAGGTGCCCTTTGCTTGCTTAAGTTAACAGGTTTCTCAGGCACGATCTTCCCTACCCATGCGACCCGGACTCTCCTTGCGAAAAGCCGACATCTTGTTCGGGCCGCTAATTTAATTTATCAAGCCGGCAGCTTGAAGCCTGCGACCGACTTGCGCAGATCGTTGGCCAATTCGGCAAGTACACCGACGGAACCCGCCGTTTCGGTGGTACCGATGGATGTTTGCGTAGTAATTTGCTGAATAGCATTCATGCTGCCCGCAATGCTGGAGGCACTCGCCGACTGTTCTTGGGCAGTCTTCGAGATGCCTGCAATCAGCCCGGCAAGTTCGCCAGAAACCGTCTCGATCTCTTTCAATGCGGCACCGGCATCCTGCGCCAACCTGGCCCCGGTAACCACACCCGAAGTGCTGTGTTCCATGGAAATAATGGCTTCGTTGGTATCGGTTTGAATCGTCTTAACCAGTGCCTCGATCTGCTTCGTGGCATTACCCGAACGCTCGGCAAGACGCTGAACTTCATCGGCAACCACCGCGAAACCGCGCCCCGCTTCGCCAGCCATAGCGGCCTGGATGGCGGCGTTCAAGGCCAGAATGTTGGTTTGGTCGGCAATGTCGTTAATCAGCTCAACGATGTCGCCAATTTCCTGTGAGCTTTCGGCCAGACGCTTGATACGTTTCGAGGTTTCCTGGATCTGCTCGCGGATGATGTCCATACCTTGAATGGTGTTTTGCACCGCGTTTGCGCCCTTGCTGGCAATTGCCACGGAATTTTTCGCAACGCCGGCGGACTCGGCGGCATCCGATGACACTTGTCCGATGGAGGTTGCCATGGTGTTAATGGCCACGCCCACCTGGGTAATTTGTTGCGATTGCTGATCACTGGCCAGTGCAAGTTGCTTGGCGGTGGTTTGCGTGCCTTGGGCAGCGGATGATACCTGTACGGTCGTGGCATTGATCGAGGCCACCAGATTGCGCAAGGCGTCAACGGCATAGTTCATAGCGTCGGCAATGGCGCCGGTGATATCCGTAGTAACCGTAGCACGGGCGGTAAGGTCGCCGTCCGCGAGATCGGCCATTTCATCGAGCAAGCGCAAGATGGCTTCCTGGTTACGGCGATTTTCCTGGGAACTGGCCGTTAAACGTCTTACGGCATCGCGACGCGCCCTGATACCAATCAGGAACAGGATAAACAGGGTGATTGCTGCCAATCCATAACCAATCTTGTTCGATATTGCACGGGTGCCTTCCAGGCTGCCATAGGCATCCACGAGGTTAGTAGTATCTTTCAGTAACTTATTACTGCTGACGAACATGCTGTTGGCGGCATCCTGGGTCTTGAACAGATCAGGGAACCGCTCCAGAATCAGCAGGTCAAGACTGGTAATACCGCTGAATAACTCTGAGACAGCATCCAATTTCTGGCGCACTTCAGGATCGGTTACCCGGGTGATACGCAGGCCTGCATTGCCCTCGCGCATGCCCTCAAGAACCTGTACAAATAAGGCGGCATCGCGACGAAATACGTCGGCGGCCTGCGCAGCGATATTAGAACTCTGGCCGCGCTCGAACACCTTATTCACATTCGAGCCGATGCGCTGACTCAACATAACCTGTCTGCTGGCCAGGA
>JBDSOT010000141.1:0-26641 GCA_039914705.1 Gammaproteobacteria bacterium
CTTGATCCGACCTACAAAGGCGATAATTTACTTAAACCACAGCAACACGGTATCGACCAGCCGCCGCCACCAGCTGCCCTGTTCGACATTTTGCAGGGCAACCAGTGGGTGGGTGAGTATCTCGCGATCACCTAGTTTCACCCTGACCAGCCCGTGGCGCTGACCTTTGTTGGTGGGAGCAGTAATGGCCGGGTCGATCTCCATGGTGGCCTTCAGATTTTTGTATTGTCCGCGCGGCACGCTGATGTATAAATCCTTGCTCACGCCCAACGGCAGGGTTTCTGTAGCGCCCTTCCATACACGTACCGTGGAGAGCGCCGTCTTGGTATCGTATAAGCGATGAGTCTCGAAGGTGCGGAAGCCGTAATTGAGCATCTCCAGGCTTTCCTTCGCGCGGATGCTTTCGCTCGCGGTGCCGAGCACTACGGTGATCAGGCGCATGCCATCGCGCAGGGCCGAGGCCGCCAGACAGTAACCGGCAGTTTCGGTGTGACCGGTCTTTATGCCATCGACGTTTTGATCGCGCCATAGTAAACGGTTGCGGTTGTATTGCGTAATACCGTTATAGCTGAATTCCTTTATTGCATAATATTTATAGTAGTCGGGAAAATCGCGAATGATGGCACGTCCCAGCGTTGCGACATCACGCGCGGTCACGTAGAGATCAGGGTCGGGCAAGCCGGTGCTGTTGGTGAAGTGGCTATGATCCATGCCCAACTCCTTGGCATAGCCGTTCATCAAGGTGACGAAACCCTCTTCGCTACCGGCAACGTGTTCTGCGAGCGCCACGCTGGCATCATTGCCTGACTGGATAATCATGCCCTTGAGCAGGTCTTCCAGTGGAACCTGGGTATTAACCTTCACGAAGCTGCGCGAACCTTCGCTACGCCAGGCCTTCTCCGTAATCGGTACCGGATCGGTGAGCTTAACCTTATCGGCGGCGAGCGCCTTGAATACGGCATAGCCAGTCATTAGTTTGGTTAAACTGGCCGGCTCCACACGCTGGTCTGCATTGAGCTGGGCGAGCGTTTCACCGCTGAAAAAATCCAGCAATATATAAGCCCGCGCGGTGACGGTTGGTGGCGAAGGGGCCGGTTGTGCTGCGGCCGCTGCCGTCGCCGGGGTGGGCTGCGTTGCCACCGGTTTAGCCTCGGGTTTGGGGGCCTCCGGCGCGGCGTGGGCGACAATAAGCGACAGAGACAGCAGGGCGGAAATTAGATATTGGCGATAATTCATGGCGCTGAATGTACCTTAGTTCGATGACGGGTTACGAATGATATGGCTGATAAGACAATGGCAAATAAGTTGCCGGGATTAAGCATGTGCTTGCGAGCTTGTGCACAGGTTTGGCGAGACGTCCCCGAATACATTAAGGCTGTGCAGTAGCGCGATAGCATAGCAGCTTTTAAGTTAATCAATAACTACGAGCGGTGTGCCCAAACCCAGATGGCTAATGGTTTGTGTCAACGTATCTGCCTCGGCAACATCCTTCAGGGGGCCAAGGCGCACTCGATAAATTGTATTCTGATTTAGATTGGCCTCAATAATTTCCACACCCGACGGAGCGGTGGTCTGCAGGCGCGTGCGCAGATGTTCGGCATTGGCTCGGCTCAGGAAGGCACCCATTTGCAGATAGAGGCTGGGACTAGGAATCACGACAGTCGGTGCTGATGCTTGTGCAAGGGATTCTATTTTGATTGGTGCGCGCCGCGCGGGCGTTAGCGGCTGCGGAAAAACCGGCGCTGAATCGGTCAGAGTTTGTGGTTTGCCGGCAGCGATAACTGTGAGGGATTGTGGCTGATGTGGATCAATCGCGCGCACCTCGACCAGGCCGGTACCGGTAGCGAGGATGCCGAGCTTGCTGGCGGCGGCGTAGGATAAATCAATCACGCGGTTGTCGTGAAACGGTCCGCGATCATTCACGCGCACGATCAGCTTGCGGCCGTTTTGCAAATTGCTGACCTGCACGTAAGTCGGCAGCGGTAAGGTCTTGTGCGCGGCGCTGATGCCCCACAGATCATAAGGTTCGCCGCTGGAGGTGCGCCGTCCGTGGAACTTGGTGCCGTACCATGAGGCGATGCCACGTTCCACATAACCTGTGCTGCTGGTCAACGGGCGATAACCTACGCCGTAGACCTCGTAGTAGGACATGTTGCCATAGCGGGCGCGTGGTTCCAGCTTGGGGATGGGTTCTGGTATTAACGCAACATCGCGTGATGTTGGTGGTGCTGCATCGCGATCGCCGCCTCCATTGGCAAGCCCGCCGCCTGGTTGAGTACGTACGACGGGTGTAGTGCCGCAGGCGGATAACATCAAAGCAGCCAGTAACAAGAAACAAGTAGCCGGAAAGAAATTATTCTTTCCCAACTGCGGGTCTTGATAGCCGGCTATGGTGCTATTTTTTTTCAGGTCACTCGTCACGGTTTCTTTTGTTCACGCATCGCCTGGCTGAGCTGATAAACCGCCATCGCATAAAGCTGGCTGTGGTTATAGCGCGTAATAGTATAGAAGTTTTGCAGGCCCACCCAGTACTCCATGCCGGTTTCCGTTTCGTACTCCAGCAATGCACCGAGCTGATCATCAGGCAGGCTGGTATCAACACGAACGCCGCGCTGTTTTAGATTGCGCAGGCTGGTCTCGGGTTTGAGTTGGCCGAGCATGCCGGTGTAATTGTTGCCGCTCACCGTAGCAGGTAGCGCGACCGCCGCGCCGGGTTGCCAGCCGTGTTCCTTGAAATAATTTGCCACACTGCCGATCACGTCGGTAATGTTATTCAGTAAATCGCGTCGGCCGTCATTATCGAAATCCACGGCAAAGTTGCGATAGCTGCTGGGGATAAACTGCGGGTATCCCATGGCACCGGCATAAGAACCCTTGAGCGACAGCGGGTCAATCTTTTCCTCGCGCGTGAGCAGCAAGTATTCCGCGAGTTCACCACGGAAAAAATCCGCGCGCTTCGGGTAATCGAAGGCCAGCGTGGAAAGCGCATCGAGTACGCGGTAGGAGCCGGTGTTCTGGCCATAGCGCGTCTCCACGCCGATGATGGCGGTGATGATCTCGGGCGGCACGCCATAGGTGCGTTCGGCGCGCGCCAGGATGTCGGCATGTTCGCTCCAGAAATCCAGGCCACCTTCGATAGTTTCCGGAGTTACGAAAATCGGCCGGTATTCAAACCAGGCCTTGCCCTCTGCAGGCCGGGTGATGGCCGCGATAATCTTGGGGCGCAACTCGACTTTATCAAACAGGGCGGTCAGTTTCTGTTTATTGAAATTGTGTTCGGTAACCATTTCATTGATGAAAGCGGTCAGCTCTGGGCGGCTGAAAGCCTGCGCCGCGCCGGTATACAGACAGGCCGTCACAAGGCCGGCCGTGAGTAGTTTGCTGTTCATGAAGTTTCCTATGTAGGTAAGAGTTTGCGGTGCGTTTGAATAGACATGAGAATACCGAAAGCGGCCATGAGTGTCACCAGTGCGGTACCGCCGTAACTGATCAGCGGTAACGGCACGCCGACGACCGGCAGGAGGCCGGTAACCATGCCGATGTTGACGAACACGTACACGAAAAAGGTCAGCGTGAGGCTGCTGCCCAACAGGCGCGAAAAGGTATCGGGTGCATACAGGGAAATATACAAGCCGCGCGCCACGACAAATAGATACAGCCCCAGTAAGACTAAAATCCCCACCAGGCCAAATTCCTCCCCATATACGGCAAAGATGAAGTCGGTGGTACGCTCGGGTAAAAAGTCGAGGTAGGACTGCGTGCCGTTCATCCAACCCTTACCATAGACACCGCCCGAACCAATGGCAATGGTCGATTGGATGATGTGGTAGCCGCTGCCTAAGGGGTCGCTTTCCGGGTCGAAGAAGGTGTGTACGCGTTGCCGCTGATAATCGTGCAGGAAATGCCATAGCACTGGTGCCGCACCGGCGAGTAGCAACACGCATGCGCCGATCAGCCGTCCGCTCATCCCCGACAGCAGTAACACAAACACCCCGGCGCTGGCGATCAGCAGTGCGGTGCCCAGATCAGGCTGTTTGGCGATCAGGCCCACCGGGATAATGATGAGCAGGCCCGCCACCACGATATGCCAGCCGGTCGGCGGCAGCCGTTTGTTGCTCAGGTACCAGGCGATCATTATGGGTACCGCAAGCTTCATAATCTCGGCGGGTTGGAAGCGGAACACGCGCAAATCCAGCCAGCGTTGCGCGCCTTTACTGATGTCGCCGAACAGCAGCACTGCAATCAACAAAAGAACCCCCGCCCCAAATAACCAGGGAGCCACCAGCTGCCAATAACGCAGCGGGATTTGCGCGACGGCAATCATTACTGCAAAGGCCAGCAGCAAACGCAGGCTTTGCCGTATCAACAGACCCTCATTCTGCCCGCCGGCACTATAGAGGATCATAAAACTCATCATGGCCAGCAGCAGCAGACCACCCAGCAAGGGGATGTCGATGTGCAGACGGTAGGAAAGAGGCGCGCGTGTACTCATTGCTGGGCCGTTAACACGGCTGGCGGGTTGTCGGCAAAATATTGATCCAGCAGCATACGCGCGATAGGCGCGGCGACCGTGGCACCGTGATCGCCGTTTTCCACAATCACAGCCACGGCCACTTGCGGCTGCTCTGCGGGCGCGAAGGCGATAAACAGGGCATGATCGCGTAACCGCTCGGCCGTTTTGGCCGATGAATATTTGGCATCCTGCTTAATGCTGAACACCTGCGCAGTGCCGGTTTTCCCGGCGATCAGATAGTCTGCACCCACTGCAATGGCGCGCGCTGTGCCGTGTGAGCTGTTTACCACGCGTGACATGGCGATGAGCACATTGTCCCAATTTTCTGGCTTAACAACAGGTATGGCCTCGAGCGGCACTGGCTGTTGCGCGATGATACTTTCCTTGGCCGGATTTTGTGTTCCGTAGACCATGCGTGGTTGCATGCGCTGGCCGCGATTGGCAAGCGTGGCGGTGGCCACGGCAAGCTGTAATGGCGTGACCAGCGTATAACCCTGGCCGATGCCGGTAATCAAGGTCTCGCCGGGATACCAAGGCTGGTGGCGCACACGGCGCTTCCATTTTTGCGATGGATAAATGCCGGCCAGTTCACCGCTGATGTCAATCTCGCTCTTACTGCCGAAGCCGAACTGGATCATAAAGTCATGCAGGCGGTCGATGCCCATGGTTTGGGCGAGCGTATAAAAGTATACATCGCAGGATTCCACGATAGCCTTGTCCAGATTGACCGAACCGTGTCCGGTGCGCTTCCAGTCACGGTACTGATGTGCCTTGCCCGGCAGCCGGAAAAAGCCTGGACAGAAGGTATTTTTTTCCACGCTGATCTGTCCTGTTTCGAGTCCGCCAAGGCCGATAAATGGCTTGACCGTAGAGCCGGGCGGATATAGGCCCCGCAGCGCGCGGTTGTAGAGCGGTTGGTTGGGTGAGGTCGATAGCGCGGTGTAATCTCTGGATTCAATACCGTTGACGAATGGATTGGGGTCGTAACCGGGCATGCTGGCCAATGCGAGCACCGCGCCGGTTTTTACGTCCAGCGCCACCACTGCACCGCGATTTGCGCCGAGTGCCCCCTCCGCCAATGCTTGTAGCCGCAGGTCCATATTCAGATACACATTCTGACCGGCCGTGGGCAAGGTCTTGCTGAGTACCCGCAACCGGCGCCCCTGAGAGTTAATTTCCACCTGTTCAAAGCCAACCCTGCCATGCAAGACAGATTCGTAAGATTTTTCGATGCCGGATTTTCCGAGGTGTGTGGTGCCGCTGTAATTGGCGGCGTCCAGCTTCGGCAGGTCGGATTCGCTGATGCGTCCTACATAACCTACGGCGTGCACACCCAATGAGCCGAACGGGTAGTGGCGCGCCAGTCCTGCGGCTACATCCACGCCGGGGAAGCGCGGACGGTTGACGGCAAAGCGCGCAACCTCTTCCTCGCTCAGGCGAAAACGCAGCGGCACGCCATTGGTCATGCGTTTTTGTTTGAGCATCTTGCGGAAGCGCTTGATGTCAGACTCTTGAATGTTGATTAATTCCTTAAGACCGGCCAGCGTGGCATTAAGATCTTCGACCTGCTCGGGGACAATCTCCAGACTGAAAGAGGGCAGATTCTGCGCCAGCAATATGCCATTACGATCATAAATGAGGCCGCGTGAGGGCGGAATCGCCACCACACTGATACGGTTGTTCTGCGATAAGGTGGTGTAATGCTCGTTATTAAAGATTTGCAGAAAGACCAGCCGTTCAATTACCGCTGCCACCAGCAGCATGACGACTATTAACGCAATCCTTACCCGGCTACCGAACAGCCGGGTTTCGCGAAGATGATCGCGCATCTGGTCATTGGTGGTGATGCGTGGATCCATTTAAATATAGTTATGCGTTGATGGTGTGATCAGTGGCTTATCGGGAGTGGTCATCGGGGCGGCGCCGTATCAAACGCAGGATGGCGTACACGGCGGGCCACAGCAACATGCTGGTAAGCGCGGGAAGAAAGTAGGTCAGACTCCAGGGCGGATGGCCGGTGATGCCCTTGATCCACAGCACCAGCATCTGTTCAGCGGCGATCAGAAATAGCACGGTCAGGGCCTGTTGCCAGACCAGCGTAGTGCGCATCTGGCGATTGAGTTTCAGCGCCAAAAAGGCAACCAGCGCCAGCGCCAGCGCATGCTGGCCAAGCAGGCTATCGGTCAGTACATCCAACAGCAACCCGGCACCCCAACCCACGGCAATACCGATGCGGCGTGGTTCATTCAGGCACCAGTAGATCAGCACCAGGGCGACCCATTCGGGCCGGTAGACCTGCGCCCATGCAGGCAGCGGGACGATGGCCAAGACCCAGGCCGCGATAAAGCTCAGCAGGATAATGAGCCAGCCGTTGTCCGAGTGGCCGACGGCTGGCCCGTAAGGAGTTCTACTCAGTGAATTCATTGGAAGTATCCGCAGGCACGGTGGGTAATATCGCAGCGGGCGCGGTTGGCGCAGGGCTGGGCGCAAGCGGCGGTGTAATATTAGGGGCAATAAGGGGAGTCGCCGTTAATGGGGTTGCCACTGGCGGTATTCCACTTAAGCCCACGCCCGGAAATGTTGCCGGCGGCACCTTGACGACCGGCAATACCTTCGCCGGCCATACCAGCAACACCTCGCGGCTGCGTTCCAGACGGGCGGTCGGCACGGCACTCACCTTGGCAAACGGTTGGCCTGGATTGCGTTGCACGGAGATAACCCTGCCCACCGGATAATCCGCCGGAAACCCTCCACCCAGGCCTGAGGTAATCAATAAATCGCCCACGCGCACATCGGCGTTCTTCGACAGATAGAGCAATTCCAGACGGTTGAAGGAGCCGGTGCCGACGGCAATTCCGCGCAGACCGCTGCGGTTGACCTGCACCGGCAGGGCATGACTGGGATCGGTGATTAACAGTGCGGTGCTGGTATAAAGGCCAACGTGAACGATTTGCCCCATCACGCCACGTGAATCGAGCAGCGGCTGGCCTGCGATCACATCCATCTTGGAGCCTTTATTCAAGGTGACCTTATGCCGGAACGGGTCCATGTCGACCGCCAGCAATTCGGCGATGAGCATGCGCTCGCCCAGTTTTCGTGAGGACTGTAGCAACTCGCGCAGCCGCATATTCTCCACTTCGAGGGCGGAAAACTTCTGCATGCGTGCCTTGAGAAACAGGTTTTGTTGAAGCAGGCGCTTATTATCTTTGACCAGGGTCTTACGAGTCGTCAGGCCATCGCTGAGCAATTGTTGCCAAACGGTGGGCAGATTCACCACATACTGCACCGGGTACATCAGGCTGGTGAGGACTCCACGAAAGCCATCAAGAGGGTATTGACGATGATCTACGGTCATCAGGATCACGGAGGCGAGGGTGAAGAACAATAGGCGCAAGCTAAGCGAGGAGCTGTTCATAAACAGCGGTTTCATGTTATTTTTTGGAAACTGCACACTCATATCAAAGACTTAGCGCCCATGAATACAAGGGGTGACACGAGGGCCCAAATGTGGATATTCGCCAAGAGATGCCGTTGCAGCAGAGGATGAGATGTTTTCATGGATAGTGGGGCTAACTTATGAGTTCTGCGTGCTCACCGGTGCCGCATATCCGATGGACGGAGATTGTCCTCCTGGTCTCGTTATTTTGACGCCTTACAAGCTTAGTTAAGCTGTCAGAAGCGTATCTGTTTGTATGCAAAGCCAAGGCCACAGTGCCAGTATTAGCTTAACTGGGGGGCTGGCAAACGAAGGGAGCTAAGTGATAGAGCAGACAAAGGAAAGGGAGTCGGCCAGGCTTACACCGTGCAAGATTCTGTCGGCGCAAGGTCAGTCGAGTACAAACACATCGCGGCCACGCTGCTCGATCATCTCAAGCGCCATGCCGCCGCCTCGCGCGACACAGGTGAGCGGGTCGTCGGCTATTACTACGGGCACGCCGGTTTCTTCCATCAGTAATTTGTCCAGATCGCGCAGCAATGCGCCGCCGCCGGTTAACACCATGCCGCGTTCGGCAACATCGGCCCCCAGCTCCGGCGGGGTCTGTTCAAGGGCGGTGCGCACCGCACTGACGATCCCCGCCAGCGGCTCTTGCAGTGCCTCGAGAATTTCATTGCTATTGAGTGTGAAGCTGCGCGGCACGCCCTCGGCCTGATTGCGGCCCCACACCTCGATCTCGCGTACCTCATTGCCGGGGTAGGCGGAGCCGATTTCATGTTTGATGCGCTCGGCGGTGGTCTCGCCGATCAGGCTGCCGTAGTTGCGGCGCACGTAGTTGATGATGGCCTCGTCGAAACGGTCGCCGCCGATGCGGGCCGAGGCTGAATAGACCACGCCATTCAATGAAATGATGGCGACTTCCGAGGTGCCCCCGCCGATGTCCAGCACCATGCAGCCGTTGGCCTCGCCAATAGGCAGACCGGCACCGATGGCGGCAGCCATGGGTTCTTCGATAAGATACACCTCGCGCGCCCCGGCACCTGCGGCGGATTCCTTAATCGCGCGGCGTTCCACTTGCGTGGAACCGCAGGGCACGCTGACCAGCACACGCGGGCTGGGGCGGAAAAATTTGTTCTCGTGCACCTTATGAATGAAGTGCTGAAGCATCTTTTCAGTGACGGTAAAGTCGGCGATCACGCCGTCTTTCAGCGGCCGGATGGCGCTGATATTGCCGGGCGTGCGGCCGAGCATGCGCTTGGCCTCAATGCCGACTGCGGCGATTGTTTTCGGTCCGCCGGGGCCGCGCTCGACGCGTATGGCGACCACGGATGGCTCGTTAAGAACGATGCCTTTTCCGCGCACGTAGATCAGCGTATTGGCGGTGCCCAGGTCAATGGAAAGATCAGTGGAAAAGAGTCCCCGAAAACGTCCGAACATATTGAGAGGTAATCCTGTAAGGGAAAAGCCGTCACTCTAACAACGCAGCGGCGTTAGGGCAAGTCTCATGTGATAATATAAAAGCCGGAAAAGCCACAAAAAAGTCGAACGGGAACTTACCGTAATTTAAAAGCCAGCTTCCAGATGTCGTCAACTTTGGCCGCTTCGCTGATTTTTGCCTTAACTAAAGGAATGCTATGTCCCTATCAACATCCGAGGTGGAAAAGATTGCCCACCTGGCGCGCCTCGCCATTATCCCTGCCGATGTGCCTGATTATGCGCGCAATCTATCGAATATTATCGGCCTAGTGGAGCAGATGCAGGCGGTGGATAGCGAGGGCATAGAGCCTATGGCGCATCCGTTGGATGCCAGTGCGCGGATGCGTGCAGATGAAGTCACCGAGGGTAATCAGCGCGATTATTTTCAGGCAAATGCACCGCAGGTCGCTGCAGGCTTGTATCTGGTACCTAAAGTTATTGAATAAGTTTTATCAACGCAAAGACGCAAGACTTAAAGCCCTCCCATAATAGCTTCCGCTGATCTGTGAGACCCATTAAAAACTTTGCGTCCCTTCGGCTTCGCTCAGGGCAGGCTTGGCGTAGATATTAAGGATTGATCAAAATGCATAATAAAACCATGGCCGAATTATCGCGCGCACTACAGCGGCGTGAATTTTCCAGCGAAGAACTCACACGCGCCTACCTCGCACGCATCGAACAATACAATGCTGATCTCAATTGCTATGTCACGATAACGGCAGAGCAGGCGATCACCAGTGCGCGCGCCGCCGATACCCGGCTTGCGGCTGGCTCCGCCGGTGCGCTCACCGGCATTCCGCTCGCGCAAAAAGATATCTTCTGCACCAACGGCGTGAAGACTACGTGTGGTTCGAAGATGCTGGATAATTTTATCGCCCCGTATGACGCCACCACCGTCGAGCGTTTTAATCAGGCGGGTATGGTGATGCTCGGCAAGACCAATATGGATGAATTCGCCATGGGTTCGTCGAACGAGACGAGCTTTTACGGCCCGGTGAAAAATCCGTGGGATTTAAATGCCGTGCCGGGTGGATCATCCGGCGGTTCCGCCGCCGCCGTGGCTGCGCGCCTTGCGCCCGCCGCCACCGGCACGGATACCGGCGGCTCCATTCGCCAGCCTGCTGCATTATGTGGCATCACCGGCATCAAGCCGACCTACGGGCGCGTGTCACGTTACGGCATGATCGCGTTTGCATCGAGCCTCGATCAGGGCGGGCCGATGACGCGTACGGCAGAAGATGCCGCCCTCATGTTGCAAGTCATGGCCGGATTCGATGCGCGTGACTCAACCAGTGTTGACCGGCCCGTGCCGGATTACAGCGCATCATTAAATACTTCCCTGCAAGGTTTGAAGATCGGTCTGCCCAAGGAATATTTTGGCGCGGGCCTGGATTCCCGCGTGGCGGAAAGCATTGATGCCGCCATCAAGGAATATCAGAAACTCGGTGCCATCGTGCAGGAGATCAGCCTGCCCAATACGCACCTCGCCGTGCCGGTGTATTACGTCATTGCGCCGGCGGAATGCTCGTCTAATCTTTCGCGTTTTGACGGCGTGCGTTTTGGCTATCGTTGTAAAAATCCTAAAGACCTGGAAGATTTATACAAGCGCTCGCGCGGCGAAGGTTTTGGCGCAGAGGTCAAGCGCCGCATTATGATCGGCACCTATGTGTTGTCCGCCGGTTATTACGACGCCTATTACCTGAAGGCTCAGCAACTGCGCCGTCTGATCAGCGATGATTTCCGCAAGGCCTTTAGCGAGGTAGACGTCATCATGGGTCCGACCTCCCCGACTGTTGCCTTCAATCTCGGCGAAAAGGCCAGCGATCCCGTGACCATGTATCTGTCCGACATCTATACTATTGCCGCGAATCTGGCTGGCCTGCCCGGGATGTCAGTACCCGCTGGGTTTGTCGTCCAGCGCCCGGTTGGATTACAGATCATCGGTAATTATTTTGACGAGGCGCGGCTGCTGAATGTCGCGCACCAGTATCAGCAGGTTACGGATTGGCATCAGCGCGTGCCTGATGGATTTGCATAAATTCAGAGGTTAATTATGGAATGGGAAACAGTCATCGGCCTTGAGATTCACAGCCAGCTCGCGACCAAGAGTAAGATATTTTCCGGTGCGCCGACGGCCTACGGCGCACTACCGAATACGCAGGCGTGCGCGGTCGATATCGGACTGCCCGGCGTATTGCCCGTGTTGAATGGCGAGGCGGTGCGCATGGCCGTCAAGTTTGGCTTGAGCGTTAACGCCAGCATCGCGCAGCGCTCGATCTTTGCACGCAAAAATTATTTTTACCCCGACCTGCCCAAGGGCTATCAGATCAGTCAGTACGAGTTGCCGATTGTGGCAAACGGTCATATCGAAATTCAGGTCGAAGGTGAGCCGCCCAAGACTATCGGTATCACGCGTGCGCATCTGGAAGAAGACGCGGGAAAGTCGCTGCACGAAGAAGGCGCGGATGATTTTCGCGGACTGTCCGGTATTGATCTGAACCGTGCCGGCACGCCGCTGCTGGAGATCGTCTCCGAACCCGACATGCGTTCCGCCAAAGAAGCGGTCGCCTATATGAAAAAAATTCACTCTTTGGTGCGTTATCTGGAAATCTGCGACGGCAACATGCAGGAGGGTTCGTTCCGCTGTGATGCCAATGTCTCGGTGCGCCCCAAGGGCCAGGCGAAATTCGGCACGCGCGCGGAGTTGAAAAACATCAATTCCTTTCGCTTTGTGGAAAAGGCGATTAACTACGAGGTTGAGCGTCAGATCGAATTGCTGGAGGGCGGTGGCACGGTGAAGCAGGAAACCCGTCTGTATGATTCGGATCGCGACGAGACGCGTCCGATGCGCTCAAAGGAAGAGGCCAATGATTATCGCTACTTTCCCGACCCCGATTTGCTGCCCGTGGAACTTGATGATGCATTTATCGAACGGGTCAGAAACACCTTGCCGGAATTACCGGATGCAAAAAAACAGCGCTTTATGGATTACTATAAATTATCTTCTTATGAAGCCGGTGTGTTGACCGCAAGCCATGAGCTGGCCACGTTCTTCGAGGCAACCACAAGCGCCGCCATGGGTGAAGCGAAGCTCGCGACCAACTGGGTGATGGGTGATTTGCTGGGCGCGTTGAACAAGGCCGGGTTGACGATTGATGAAAGCCCCATTGATGCCGCGATGCTGGGCGGCCTTGTTTGCCGCATCAAGGACAACACTATCTCCGGCAAGATCGCCAAACAGGTGTTCGAGGCAATGTGGAACGGCGAGGGTGACGCCAACACGATTATTCAAGCGCAGGGTTTGAAGCAAGTTACCGACACCGGCGCTATCGAAACGGCGATCGAGGCTGTGATGGCGCAGCACCCGGAGCAGTTGCAGCAGTACCGCAGTGGTCAGGATAAACTGTTCGGGTTTTTTGTCGGCCAGGTAATGAAGGCCACCGGTGGCCGCGCCAACCCGGCGCAGCTTAATACGCTACTAAAGGAAAAGTTGGGCGCGAAACCCTAAACCCTGCAACCTAACGTAAAGACGCGAAGACGCAAAGTAAAGAATAAATTCAATATTGTCTTACTTAAGTCAATCTGATCTGAGTGCCTCGAAGGATAAGTTGGCTTCCGATGCGGTAACACTTATTCAACGACAAGTCTTTGTGAATAAATATTTTTGACTTTGCACCTTCGCGTCTTTGCGTTGGGTTTTAAAGTTAAAGGAATACTTAAGATGGCCTATTTAATGAAAGACTATCACCCTCCGGGCACCGCACCCGGCACGCTTGAGGCGCCCAGTGGGGAAGGCGCGAATACCGCTATACACCTGCTCGAATATCGCGGCGAGCAGATCAATGTGCTTACCATACAAGACCTACCTCAGCTCGCCCGCGAGCTGGCCGACGGCCAGCCCCATGCGGCGGTCGCCTGGGTGCATGTGATCGGGCTGGGCGACATAACGGTATTACAGGGCTTGGCGGACCTGCTTAAATTGCATCCGCTGGCCATGGAGGATGTCACTCACCTGGGGCAACGCCCGAAGGTAGAAAGCTACGATGATATTGTGTTTGCTATATTGCAATATCCCAGCCTTGTACAGCGCGAAATCAAGCTGGCGCAGATAGCCTTATTTGTAGGAAAGAATTTTGTCATCAGTTTCCAGCCCTCCGGACCCGACCTGTTGACACCGCTGCGCACTCGTATCCTCGCCACCCACGCGCGCATACGCGAACGAAATGCGGACTATCTCGCCTATGCCATTATCGATCTGATTGTCGATTCCACTTTTCCCGTACTGGAGGAGATGGGGGAACAATTAGACGCCCTTGAGGATGAGATTATCAATCGTCCCAACGGCAAGATCATCAATACAATTTATCAAATGCGGCGCCAATTACTGGGACTGCGCCGCGTGCTCTGGCCGCAACGTGAGGTACTGGGGCGGCTTATTCACGAGGATCAGGATTTATTCTGTGCGGAGGTGAAGATTTATTTGCGCGATTCGTCCGATCACGCTGTAGAGGCGATGGACGTGGTGGAAAGCTATCGTGAAATGGCGGCTAGCATGTTGGATGTGCATTTATCCAATACCACCAATCGCCTTACCGATGTGATGCGCGTGCTCACCGTTATTGCGACGCTGTTTACACCGCCGACGTTTATCGCCAGTCTTTATGGCATGAACTTTGACCGTTCAAGCCCGTGGAATATGCCGGAGTTGGGCTGGAGATTCGGTTATTTATTTGTGTGGGGAATAATTATCGTAATGATCGCGGGGATGCTGATTTTTTTCCGTCGCAAGCGCTGGTTATAAGTTACGTTCGTCAATCCAGGCCCAATTTTTTAAGTCGATAGCGCAAGGCGCGAAAGGTAATACCCAGCAGTTTAGCGGCAGCTGTCTTGTTGTAGCGTGCCTGCTCCAGCGCCTTCACGATGACCTCTTTTTCAATATTATCCAGATAAGGTTCCAGCGGCAGCTTGTCCGACTTGACGGCCTTGATATCCTGTTGTTGCGGTAACCGCAGGTCATGCGCGTCGATAGTATTACCCTCACAGAGGGTGATGGCGCGTTCCAGAATATTCTCCAGCTCGCGCACATTGCCGGGGAATTGATGCCGGCCCAAGGTGTCCATGGCGGCGGGGGTTAGTACAGGTGTGACAATATTGCTCTGCTGGGCAAGGCGCGACAGAATATGTTCCGCCAACACGGCAATATCCTCCGGACGCTCGCGCAGGCTGGGGACGTGCATCTCAATAACATTGATGCGATAGAATAAATCCTGACGAAAGGCACCTTGTTTAACGAGATCGGCCAGGTCTTTATGCGTGGCGCTTAGGATGCGCGCATCAATGGCGATTTCCTTCTGCATGCCAATCGGCCGCACCGCCTTTTCCTGAATCGCCCGCAGCAATTTCACCTGCATGTGCAAAGGCAGATCGGCGACTTCGTCGAGAAATAAGGTTCCACCCTCGGCAACCTGAAATAGCCCGAGTTTATCGGCGGTCGCGCCAGTGAAGCTGCCTTTTTTATATCCGAAAAATTCACTTTCCATCAGGTGCTCTGGAATTGCGCCGCAATTTACCGCGATAAACGGATTGTCGGCGCGCGGGCCTTGTTCATGAATCATGCGCGCCACGAGTTCCTTTCCGGTGCCCGATTCACCGCTGATGTAAATTGGTGCCTGGCTGCGCGCAAGCTTGGCAATCGTGAGGCGCGTTGTTGTCATGGCCTCGGAGTTGCCGAGCAGTGTGAGGCTAGAGATGCGGGGAGTGGGCGTCGGCCGGTCGGATAATTTCAGTGCGGTACTGATAAGATTGCGCAGCACCTGTAATTCGATAGGCTTGGACACGAAATCGAATGCCCCCGCCTTGAGCGCGTGAATAGCTGTTTCCATGTTTCCGTACGCCGTGATTATTGCTACCGGCAGCTCTGGATTGGACTGCTGGATGTATTCCACGAGTTCAATTCCATTGCCGTCGGGGAGGCGCATATCGGTGAGGCATAAATCAAAACGGTGCTTGGCCAGCAGCCCGCGTGCCTGAGCAACCGTTTCAGCAGCATAGGTGTCGATGTTCATGCGACCCAGAGTAAGCTCCAGCAGCTCGCGAATATCGGGTTCGTCATCCACTACCAAGGCAAGGTGTTGGGTCATCGTTTAAGTCCCTTTATTAAACATAAGCGGCGGAAAATACCCTGTGTGCGAATCGTGCCTGCATCGTGTGGTTTCCAAATTATGCAACTTGGCGGCGCCGCGGATCGGCAAAGGTAATGCGGAAACAGGTGCCGCCCGTAGACATGGTAATGTAGCTGAGACGGGCCTGATTGCACTCGCAAAGTTCTCGCGCGATATAAAGGCCGAGTCCGGTGCCGGCCTCTTCCGTGGTGAAGAACGGATCGAATATGCGCGGTATGACTTCCGGATCAATGCCGCAGCCGAAGTCTATGACGTCGAGAAACGGCGCGTGTACTTCCTTAAGCAAGCCGGCACGCAACTTTAACTTCGGATTGGCGTTGCGGTCAACGTACCGTAAGCCATTTTCGCATAAATTCCACAGAATCTGGTGTAACTGGCTGGGATCCATGCGCAATACGATATTCTGCATGCCATGTTCGACAACGATCAAGGCCGGATCAATTTGTTGGCTGCGCGCAAACTCATCAATGAATTCTTCCAGCCAGGGTTTTAACTCAAAATCTTCAAGACGCGAACGCTCGCGGCGGCTGATTTGCAGCATATTTTCAATAATTCTATTCATACGCTGGGATTGCGTGCAGATGATTTGGGTAAGCCGTTCCTCGCCGCTATCAAGCGTTGTGGACTCTGCCAGCAATTGACCGGCATGGCTGATTGCCGCCAGCGGATTGCGTATTTCGTGCGCAATGCTGCCGGTGAGCCTTACCAGAGACGCCAATTTAAGTTGCTGCGCCTGTTGCGCAATGCCTGAGGTGTCTTCCAGAAATATCAAGGTTCCCGAGGCCGCACCGCTGCCCAGTGTGGCGAAACGAGGAAGAATATCGGCGGCAGTATTGGAAGGCCGAAAAATAGTTGGCACGTAAACCGGATTCGTGCGCCAGACCTCAATTTGTTTTGCAAGATCCGGCGATATCGCCTCTAACGTCTGCTGGTTATCGCTAAACTCGTTGCCGAGCAGGTGCCAGGCGGACTCATTCATCAGCCGGGTTTCATCGGCAGCGTCCACTACTATGATACCGGTTTGCATGCGCTGGATAATGTACTCGGTCAGCTGCGCCATCTGGGCAAGATCGACGGCGCGTTGGGCTGCAAGTTTCTCGCTGGTAAAGGTTCGTTTTGCCAACAGGTGGGCCAGAATGGCAGTGGCAAAAAACGTAGCGCCCAGCATAACGGCCTGCGTATAACCGCTGGCATCGGTTGCGTTGCTGGTGTGTGAATAAATTTGCTCGGCAAGCGTGCTTAGGGTGGCGATGGAGGCGATTAAAATGACGGCGCGCCCGCTAGCCAGGACACCACTGGCGGCAATGTCTACGACCAGCAGGATACTAAGACCTCCGCTGATGCCGTTGCTGGTGTGCATCATTAATGTAATGAAGCCTATGTCGAACAGTATCTGCACATAAACTTGCGCACGAAATGCCGGCCAACGCCAAAGCAAACCAATGGCGCAGATGACGGCGAACACGATATAGCCCACACTTAATGCGGAGAATAAGGGGACGTCGCTTTCGCCAAGCGGGGAAGGGGATGTTTTGCTGAGCGCCAACATAACCAGGGTGCTGGCCAGGAGTAACCGATAGAGCGTAAGCAAGCCGAGCGCTGACCACGTTTGCGGGGATTCAGCAGTGGGGCCTGCGTGAAGTCTGTCCTGCAAATGGGCCAAGATGGGCGGCATGATATTCCGTAAATGCTAATTAAAGACTGTTGGTTTGAAAATTCTGGAGTTGTTGAATTATAAAGTTGATTCTATTAACGCCTGGCTGGTTCAGCCAATGACCACTACGGCACCCGGTTTTCTATGCCGTCGCGATGCTGTACCGAACAATAATATTTGTCCTGCTTTTTGAGCGCCTCCGTCTCGGGAACGTGCAGCCCGCAGACATCGCAGCGCACCATGGTGCCGATGCGCGTGGGTTGCTGGCGCACGCGCGAAGCACGGTTAAAATAGCGTCTTACCAGCACAATGGCCAACCAGATAAACAGGGCAATAAAGAAAAAACGCATTAGATGTTTTGCATAAATAAGAAGCGGCTAGCATACCCTATTTTGATTAAATCGCCCATTTACCCCACAATAACGCCTTTTGCGAAGCGCTCATGAATCTGCACGAATTTCAGGCAAAACAACTCCTTGCTGCATACAAAATTCCGGTGCCCCAAGGCGCACCGACACGCTCGATCAGCGATGCATTGCTTGTTGCGCGCGGCTTGAGCGACGACCAGGGTTGGGTAATCAAGGCGCAGGTGCATGCGGGCGGGCGCGGCAAGGCGGGTGGTGTAAGGCGTGTAACAAATCTGGATGAATTCGAGAAAGTTGTAAGCACGCTATTAGGCGCGCGCCTGGTCACGGCGCAGACCACAGCTGAAGGCTTGCCGGTCAATTGTGTATTGGTAGAACAACCCGCCGATATTGCGCGGGAGATGTATCTTGCCATTACGATTGATCGTGCCCGCGAGCGCGTCGTGCTGATTAGCTCTGGCGCGGGCGGCATCGACATCGAGGAAATCGCGGCGAGCGAGCCGAGCAAAATCATCACTACGCTGGTTGACCCAGTTGCCGGGTTGCAAACGGATCAATGTCGTGCGATAGGTATCGGCTTTGATCTGGCAGATCAACAAATCACATTACTCGAAAAAATTTTACAAGGTCTATATCGCCTGTTTATCGAAAAGGACGCCAGCCTTATCGAGATCAACCCGCTTATTCTCACCGCTGAGGGCGAACTGCTAGCGCTCGATGCCAAGATTCAGATCGACGACAACGCGCTCGACCGCCACCCCGAGTTAAGCGCACTGCGCGATGCCAGCCAGGAGGACGCGCGCGAAACTAGCGCGCGGCAATTCGGCCTTAATTACATCACGCTGGACGGCGATATAGCGTGCATGGTTAATGGTGCGGGCCTGGCCATGGCGACCATGGATTTGATTAAACTGCACGGCGGCGAGCCGGCCAATTTTCTCGACGTGGGCGGCGGCACCAGCGCGGAAAAAGTCGCGCAGGCCTTCAAGCTAATCCTGTCTGACCCCAAGGTGAAGGCGATTCTGGTGAATATCTTCGGTGGTATCGTGCGCTGCGATCTTATTGCCGAGGGCATTATCCAGGCCGCCGCAGAGGTTGGTATCAAGATTCCTGTCGTTGTGCGCCTGGAAGGCACCAACGTGGAACGCGGCCGCGCGTTGTTGCGCGAGAGCGGCTTGCAGATTATTAATGCGACGGATTTGACGGATGCCGCGCAAAAAGCTGTGGCGGCTGCGGCTTAATCTATGTCTATTCTGGTCGATAAAAACACCCGCGTTATTTGCCAAGGCTTTACCGGCAAGCAGGGTACGTTTCATTCCGGGCAGGCCATTGCCTACGGTACGCAAATGGTCGGCGGCGTCACGCCGGGCAAGGGCGGGCAGCGCCACTTGAATCTGCCGGTATTCAATACGGTGCATGAGGCCGTTGCCCAAACCGGTGCACAGGCAAGCATGATTTATGTGCCAGCCGCGTATGCCGCCGATGCCATTCTTGAGGCTGCGGCTGCGGGTATCGAGATCATTGTGTGCATTACTGAAGGCATCCCGGTGCTGGACATGCTCAAGGTCAAGGCGACGCTAAGTGCCTACAGCGCGCGCCTGATCGGTCCAAATTGCCCTGGCCTAATCACGCCCGGTCAATGCAAGATCGGCATCATGCCAGGTGCCATTCATAAGCCCGGTTGCATAGGCATCGTGTCGCGCTCGGGCACACTGACCTACGAGGCCGTCTATCAGACCACGCTGAATGGCCTCGGCCAAAGCACCTGTGTCGGTATCGGCGGCGATCCCATCCATGGCATGGGTTTTATCGACTGCCTGGAACTCTTCGAGAATGACCCGCAGACACGCGGTGTTATCCTGGTCGGCGAGATCGGCGGCGCGTCCGAAGAGGCCGCGGCGGAATACATCAAGACACACGTCACCAAACCAGTCGTCGCCTATATAGCCGGTATGACCGCACCGGTCGGCAAACGCATGGGCCACGCGGGTGCCATCATCACCGGCGGGCAAGGCACGGCCAGCGGTAAAATGGCGGCACTGGCGGCGGCAGGCGTTACCATAGTCGAGTCGCCGGCGGATATGGGCCAGCGGATGTTTGAGTTGCTCACGGCCGGTAATTTAAGTTAGATGCCCAAAATAAGTCCGTGACGTACAATTACAGGTGGGCGAATATTAAAGGACAAAATAATGCGTACGATCGAAGCGACCATTAACGAAAAGGGCATCGTTCATTTAGCGGAACCGGTAAGCATCCCCACGCTTCGTCGTGCCTTGGTTACGATTCTAGATGAAGACCCGGCGGTCCATCCCAACGAAACAGCGCTTCTCACTGAAGCAGCCGTTGCCGAGGGTTGGAACCGGTCTGAGGAGGACGCAGCTTGGGCACCGCTACAGCAAGCTCGATAATATTGGTCCCGTTCCCGTTTTCGGATTTATCACATTCTAAATTAAGGCCCGCACTCATACTGGCAAATACCAGTCAGGGTGATATTCTGGCTCAGATTACCAGCAGGCCTTATGCGGACCCCCACTCTATTGAAATCAGAGATCAAGATTTCCTGGTAGGCTCATTACAAGTCACGAGTTATGTACGGCCTGGAAAATTGTTTACCGCCAACCAAGGCTTAATCAAGGCTGAAGTCGGAAAATTGAAATCGGAAGTATTCAGCAAGATCATTCAGCGTGTTGTGGCCACGTTCAATTCAAGTGTAGCCACTTAGTGCGAGCTTGTACAAAGCTACGTGATTATTTACTGACTCTTGTTAATCCATGAGCATTAAACTGCGTGTCGCTCTAGCCCAGATCAATTTGCGCGTCGGTGACGTGCCGGGCAATGTCGCCAAGCTCATCGCGGCGGCGGCGCGGGCGCGTGATGAATTATTTGCGCACGTCATCGTATTTCCTGAACTCGCCATTACGGGTTATCCGCCTGAAGACCTGTTGTTGCGCGCGGATTTTTGTACCGCAGCACAAGTGGGACTTGACGAATTAGCGCGTCGCATTACCGGCATTGATGTCGTGGTGGGTTATCCGCACAGCGACGACGGCAAGCTCTATAACGCGGCCGCGCTGCTGCGCGATGGCGCGATGGCGGCGCGTTACTATAAACAGCATCTACCCAATTACAGCGTGTTTGATGAGAAGCGTTATTTTACCGCCGGTACGATACCCTGCGTCGTGGATATTCGAGGCGTGCCGGTGGCCATTACGATTTGCGAAGACGTTTGGCTGCCCGGCCCTGTGTTACAGGCCAAGGAAGCCGGTGCACGCCTAATGCTGAATCTCAATGCCTCGCCGTTTCATGCAGGCAAGGGTGGGGAGCGCGAGGCGCTGCTCAGGCAACGCGTGAGCGAAGGCGGCATGACCATCGTGTACGCCAATCTCGTCGGTGGTCAGGACGAACTCGTGTTCGACGGCGCGTCCTTGGTGGTGGATGCGCAAGGCCAAACCGCACTGCGCGCACCGGCCTTCGAGGAAGGACTTTATCCGATAGACTTTGATGAACAAGGTTGTGTGGCTGCTCCAGGGGGTTCGCTGTCCCCGGTCTTGCCGGAGGAGCAGAGCATCTATCAGGCCCTGGTGCTGGGCGTGCGCGATTATATTCGCAAGAATAATTTTTCCGGTGTTGTGCTGGGTCTCTCGGGCGGTATCGACTCGGCACTAACGCTGACTATCGCAGTGGATGCATTGGGCGCGGCGTGCGTGGAAACCGTGATGATGCCCTCGCGTTATACGGCGGATATGAGTCAGGAAGACGCGCAAACCCTGGCGTGCACAATGAAGGTAAAATACAGCGTCATCCCGATCGAGCCGGCCTTCGAGGCCTTTCTGGACAGCCTCAAGGGCGAATTTGCCGGGCTGCCCGCGGACATTACTGAGGAAAATATCCAGGCGCGCTGCCGTGGGGTGATCTTGATGGCGCTGGCTAACAAGAAACACAAGATACTGCTGACCACGGGCAACAAGAGTGAGCTTGCGGTCGGTTATGCGACCTTATACGGCGATATGGCAGGGGGCTTTGCCCCGCTCAAAGACGTGCCCAAGACCTTGGTTTACCGGCTGGCCGCTTATCGCAATTCGCTGTCTGCCGTGATACCGCAGCGCATTATCGAGCGCCCACCCTCCGCCGAACTTGCGCCCGGCCAGAAGGACGAAGACAGTCTGCCGCCCTATGCGGTGCTGGACCCGATCTTGCGAATGTATATTGAACAAAATTCGCGCATTGAAGACATCATCGTCGCCGGTTTTGATGAGGCCCCGGTGCGGCGCGTAATACGCATGGTTGATCGCAATGAGTACAAGCGCCGTCAGGCCCCGCCGGGGGTGCGCATCACGAAGCGCGCATTTGGACGCGACCGGCGTTATCCTATTACAAATGGTTTTGGTGAATAATTGATGAGCATGCGCAGAGGACACAACAATGAAAAAACTTGAGGCTGTGATTAAACCGTTTAAATTGGATGACGTGCGCGAGGCATTATCCGAGATCGGCATTACCGGCATGACCGTGACCGAGGTCAAGGGCTTCGGCCGCCAGAAGGGTCACACCGAACTCTATCGCGGCGCAGAATACGTGGTCGATTTTTTGCCAAAGGTCAAGCTGGAGGTAGTGTTGAACGACGAGCAGGTCGAGCGCGCCATAGAAGCAATTACCGAGGCCGCGCGCACCGGCAAGATCGGCGACGGTAAGATATTTATCACCACGGTCGAGCACGTGGTGCGCATACGCACCGGCGAAGTGGATCAGGATGCGGTATAGAAATATTCACTGCACAAAACATTGTGCCTTGATCGTAGCGCCCTTTATTTAACAACCGTATTTTTGGCCTGAGCGAGCGCCGGGTGCTTGGGGTAATTCAGCTCAAGCACGCGCAGGGCATCTGCGGATAAGTCATCCAACTCCATCACCTTGTAAGCCTTGGCGAGAATGCCCAAAGCGTCGGGAACAGAGGGTGTGCGCGGATAATTTTCGACGACATATTTAGCACGATTGGCGGCCGCGACAAATGCGCCGCGCTTCATATAATAATTCGCCACATTGACCTCGTATTTCGCCAGATTGTTGCGCAGATAGGCCATGCGCAAGGTGGCGTCCTTAGTGTATTTGCTGTTGGGGAAACGCTTAACGAGATCAGCGAAATCCTGAAAGGATTGCCGCGCCGCGCCAGGGTCGCGTTGCGAGGCATCCTGAGGAAGGTAGCGCTCAAAAAGCCCCTTGCCCGCATTAAAGTTGGCCAGTCCTTTCAAATAATACGCATAGTCTACAAACGGGTGACGCGGATACAGCTTGATAAAACGATCGGCGGCAGACACCGCAGACACCGGCTCGTTATATTTATAGTAGGCGTAGATCACCTCAAGCTGCGCCTGCTGGGCGTAACGCCCGAACGGATAACGCGCCTCCAGTGTCTCAAAATATTTAATAGCCGCCTCATAATCGCCGGAGTTCATCGCATCTTTAGCCTCCGTGTAAAAACGGTCCGCAGACCACTTCTTGGTATTGTCGATCTGGTCGGGCAGTAATGAACATCCGCTCAAACCAGGCAGTGAGAGGCTAAGCAGCGAGGCAATAAGCAGCAGTTTGATGGAGCGCATTGTGGTAGGGTATCTCCCGGGTTTCGATGGGCTAAGCGGAATTCTTGCTGAAATTATACATCCAATGCCGCCGGGCGGCGAACAATGTCAAAAACACACTATCTGAAATCACAAATCCCCGAACAGATGGCCGGTAGACGCCTCGATCAGGCCCTGGCCGAACTGTTCCCCGATTACTCACGCGCGCGTTTGCAGCAATGGGTGAAGGACGGGCAGGTTAGTGTGGATACCGCACAGTGGCGTTCGCGCGACAAGGTGCAGGGCGGCGAGCAGGTTGAAATAAATGCGCTTGCCGAGGAGCAGGTGCGTTGGGAGGCCGAGGCCATTTCGCTCGACGTGGTCTATGAAGATGCCGCGTTGCTGGTAATCAATAAACCCGCCGGCTTGGTGGTACATCCGGGTGCGGGCAATAGCGAAGGTACTTTGCTGAATGCGTTGTTGCACTATGCGCCCGAGCTTGCCAGTGTGCCGCGCGCGGGCATCGTGCATCGCCTCGATAAAGACACCAGTGGTTTATTGGTTATCGCACGCAGCTTGCCAGCGCAAAAACATTTGGTGGAGCAATTGCAGGCGCGCACCATCGAGCGCGAATACGATGCGCTGGTGTCCGGTGTGATAACGGCCGGCGGCCGCGTGGATTTGGCGGTGGGCAGGCATCCGGTGGAACGTACGCGCATGGCAGTGACCACGCCTGAGCGCGGCAAACCTGCCGTCACGCACTACCGTGTTGCGCAACGTTTTCGCGCGCACACACATGTCAAGGTTCGCCTGGAGACCGGGCGTACGCATCAAATCCGTGTGCACATGGCACATCTGCGATTTCCCGTCGTGGGTGACCCGGTTTATGGAGGTCGTTTGCGCAATCCGCCTGCTGCCAGTGAACAACTTCTGGAGGCGCTACGTAGCTTCAAACGGCAGGCCTTGCATGCCTCAAGTTTAGGATTGCAGCATCCGCAAACCGGCGAAACATTACGCTGGTCAGCGCCGTTGCCTGCCGATATGGAAAATTTGTTGATGCTGCTCAGCGACGATGCCAAAAATATCACCCTTAAGTAATATCGGTCAGGATTGGATTAGCCCGGAGTGGCCCGCGCCACGCAGCGTACGCGCCTGCACCACAACAACTTGCGGCGGGGTGAGCGAAGTGCCCTATGAAAGCATGAATCTTGCCACTCATGTCGGCGACAGCGCAGCAGCCGTGCGCGAAAATCGCAGGTGCCTGATGGAATATTTAGAATTGCCTGCGCAGCCGCTATGGTTGGAACAGGTGCATGAAAATTACGTAGTGAATGCAGCCGGAAATTGCGACGGCATTCCGCTGGCCGATGCCTCATTCAGCGATCACCCCGGCCCCGTGTGCGCCGTTTTAACGGCTGACTGTTTGCCGCTGTTATTGTGCGATCATGCGGGAACGCGGGTTGCCGCCGTGCACGCCGGATGGCGTGGCTTGGCGGCAGGCGTAATCGAGGCTGCGGTTGCCGCACTGAACATTGCTCCACAAGAATTAATGGCCTGGATGGGACCTGCTATCGGCCCGCGCTCTTTCGAAGTCGGCGATGAGGTGCGGGATATTTTTTTGCAACACGATAGCGCAGCAGGCGATGCGTTCCTGCCCGCGGCCCGGCAAGCTGCGCACTCTCGGCGCTGGTTCGCCGATATTTACCGGCTTGCAAAATTACGCCTGAGTGCATCAGGCGTCAGCCATGTTTACGGCGGTAACTTTGATACATTCAGCGACACACGTTTTTATTCCTATCGGCGCAGCGGCGTTACCGGGCGCATGGCAACCCTGATCTGGATAGATGTAAATTAATAACTCGCCCGCTAAAATTACAAATTAGAAGACTTATATGACCTCTTATAAAAATAAATTTATTGTCGTTAATAGATGTCGCGCAGCCTCTGTCCGGCAGCAGTCTTCCAGGAACGTCATATGAGTGTGCTGGCCTGGATTATTGTATTTAGTTTATTGGGGGGCTTGCTTAGCGTGTTTGCGGCAGGTATTTTTTTAACCTTCCCCAAGAAATTTCGCATTCAATTATTGCCGCATCTGGTCAGTTTCGCTATCGGCGCATTGCTGGGTGCCGCCTTTCTGGATTTGCTGCCTGAGGCCCTGGAGGGCGCTGCACACCTGAGTCCGCAGGCTATTACCGCGACGGTTTTATTTGGCCTGCTGGGATTTTTTCTGCTGGAAAAGATTGTGCTGTGGCGGCATTGCCACTCCCATCCGAATCCGTCTGATCCTTCAGACCCTGTGCACGACACGATGACGGTTCATGGTCACAGCCATGCACGCGCAGAAGCGGCGGGCACGTTGATTCTGATTGGCGATGGTATTCACAACTTTGTGGATGGCGTATTGATTGCCGCAGCATTTATGACCGACATACACCTGGGTATCGTAACCAGCCTCGCGGTCGCCGCCCACGAAATTCCCCAAGAGGTTGGCGACTTCGCCATCTTGCTGCACAGCGGCTTCGGACGGCGCAAGGCGCTGTTCTTTAATATGCTGTCCAGCCTTACCACCGTGGTCGGCGGCGTATTGGCCTATTACAGTCTCGCGGGCCTGGAAAAATTGCTGCCATTTGTGCTCGCGATTGCCGCGTCGAGTTTTATTTATATTGCTGTGGCGGACTTAATTCCCGATCTTCATCAGCGTGCCCAAGGCCGCGCCACGATTCAACAACTCACCTTGATCAGCTTGGGCGTTCTGTTGATTTATCTCGCCCAGTTGGCGCTTCATTAAATCAAATATGATTAACCAAGCCTGATTAACGATGATCCGTTAGCGGGGAATTTCTACCTTCAACGTTTCCTGAGGCCCCAGTGGCTGATGATCGTTACCTACCAGCGCGACCTTGATCTGATGTGCGCCTGGGCTTAGTTCGTGAAAGTCGAGTTGCACCTCTGTAGTAGCAATCTGTGGCCCGTTATCGACTTGATAATGCAGGTGACCTTGACCACTGCGCGGCTGTTCGCCGGCCATTGCCGGATCAATCATTGCCAGGCCCGCCACCTCAACCTGCACGCGAGCGGCGCGTTGCGCGGCCTCGGCAATTGGGTCTACCAGGCGGGCGCTAAAGCTGACTGATTCGATGGAGGCACCCTGTATGAGTTTTGCGCTGCGGCCAGTGGTGTTTATGGTCATTGCCGAGGCTGGGTTGCCCTCCCAGTAAATGGTGTTGACGGGCGGAAAACCAGCGGCTTGACTGACCGTAAAACCGGCTAAAGGAAGAACAATAACTGCGATAATTTGAAGTGATTTCATGGTGCCGTCCTTAGCAAAGTTAATCAATTATGGGATGCGTCTACCAAACGGGCAGGCGCAGTAATTAAGACAACGACCAGTGGATAAAATTCATCGTCACAAGCTACAACCAGTGAAAAAACTGAGTGTGCCATTCTTATTCATCAGCTA
>JBDSOT010000143.1:0-36500 GCA_039914705.1 Gammaproteobacteria bacterium
ATGAACAAATGTTGCGGAAAAATAATCTGGAACATCCTGGTCATCTTGATAATCATCGGTGTGCTGACTTTTTACGGCGTACCTAAATTTATCAGCGCACAGGGCGGCGCTCCTGCATCGGGGCTAGGGCCTGGTAGCCAAAATGGGCCACCGCGTGCCCTGCCCGTAGAGACCGCGCCGGTGCGCGTGGGGACGGTGAATGTAGCCATCAGCGCCGTCGGCTCGCTGCTGGCCAATGAATCGGTGATGATTCGGCCCGAGATTGCCGGGCGTATTATCGGCGTGCATTTCTCAGAGGGACAACGGGTGGCGAAGGATGCTGAACTGATTACCCTCGATGCGGCTGAGTTGCGCGCGCAGGCAGAGGAAGGCGCATCGAGTGTGAAGCTCAACAAACTGAGCTTCGAACGCGCTCGGGAATTATCCAGTAGAAAGCTGATGAGCCGGCAGGAATACGATCAGGCGCAGGCGAATCTCAGTGAGGCACAGGCCCGCCAGAATCTGAATGATGCGCGCCTCAGTAAAACCGTACTGCGTGCGCCGTTCGAGGGTGTGCTGGGCCTGCGCAAGGTGAGTCCCGGCGATTATGTACAGCCCGGCGAAGATATTGTGAACTTGGAAGATATAGGTGCGCTGAAACTCGACTTTCGCATACCCGAACTTTATTTATCCAAAATTAAACCTGACCAAATCGTTGAGGTGCGGGTCGATGCCTTTCCGGATACCACTTTCACCGGCCAGGTTTACGCCATCGAGCCGGGGGTCGACGTAGTGACCCGCAGCATTCTGCTGCGCGCGCGTATCCCGAACGACGATGGCAAACTGCGCCCCGGCATGTTTGCGCGCATAACGCTGATATTAGAGCAGCGCCCCAACGCCCTGCTGATCCCTGAGCATGCCCTGGTGCCCATGGGCAATGACCGCTTTGTCTATCGCGTGGTGGATGGTAAGGCGGTGCAGCAAAAGGTAAGCGTGGGCGAACGGCGCGCGGGCGAGGTTGAGATCAGCACAGGACTCAGTCCCGGCGATACGGTTGTTACCGACGGTCAGATGAAAATAAAAGATGGCGCCCCGGTGACGGTGATGCAGGCTGCGGATGGGAAGGCCCCGGCGCGTACCTCTGAGCAGCGAGTTGTACCTGACACCAACACCTAAGACTTTTTTAGCTCGGCATTTTGACTGGTAAGGCCACATGGTATTGTCTGACATCTCCATTCGCCGTCCGGTGCTGGCTACGGTAATGAGCCTGCTGATCGTTTTGATCGGCATCATTTCCTATCAGCGCCTGTCGGTGCGCGAATACCCTAACATCGACACCCCGGTGGTCTCGGTGCGCACGGTTTATCCGGGCGCCAGCGCGGAGATCATCGAGAGTCAGGTTACGCGTCCGCTGGAAGATTCGCTGGCCGGCATTGAGGGTATCCGCACCATCAAGTCTGTCAGCCGCGAGGAAGTCAGCCAGATCACCATCGAGTTTCTGCTCAGCCGCAATCCGGACGATGCCGCGAGCGACGTGCGAGATCGTGTGTCGCGCGTGCGCGGTGCCTTGCCCGACGATAGCGATGAATCCATCGTCGCCAAGATTGAGGCCGATGCGCAGGCCATCATGTGGGTTGCACTCTCCAGCGACCGGCAAAATGCGCTGGAGATTACCGACTACGCCGACCGTGTACTCGTGGATCGTCTGCAAAGCTTGACCGGGGTTGCCAGCGTAATCATCGGCGGGCAGCGCCGTTACGCGATGCGCATTTGGCTGGATCGCGACCGCCTGGCCGGCTTTCAGTTGACGCCGCAGGACGTCGAGACTGCATTACGCAGCCAGAATGTGGAAATACCCTCGGGCCGCATTGAGAGCACACAACGCGAATTCACGGTGCTCACCCAGACCGATCTGCAAACACCCGAGCAATTCCAGCAACTGATCATCCGCGAGGTGAATGGTTATCCGGTGCGCCTCAGCGACGTGGGCGATGCCGAGATTGGTCCCGCCGACGAGCGCAGCGCGGTGCGCGTGAACGGCAATCCGGCAGTGGGACTTGGCATAGTTAAGCAATCCACCGCGAACACGCTGGCGGTGGCGCAGGCGGTGAAGGCCGAGCTACCTAAACTCTCAGGCTCGCTGCCTCCCGGCATGAGTCTTAAGGTCGCCTTCGATGTATCGCTGTTCATCGACGAGTCAATCAAGGCGGTATATACGGCCGTGATCGAGGCCTTGATACTTGTGGTGCTGGTAATCTTTTTATTCCTGCGCACACTACGCGCCACCATCATCCCGTTTGTCACCATCCCGGTGTCGCTGGTTGGGGCATTCATCTTTCTCTACGCGATGGATTTCTCTATCAACATTCTCACCCTGCTCGGCCTGGTGCTCGCTATTGGTCTGGTAGTGGACGATGCCATCGTCATGCTCGAAAATATTCAGCGCCGCATCGAACAAGGCATGCAACCTTACCAAGCCGCATTGCAGGGTAGCCGGGAAATCGGCTTTGCTATACTGGCGATGACGATGACACTGACCGCCGTATTTATTCCTCTCGCCTTCCAGACCGGTAACACCGGGCGTCTGTTCACGGAATTTGCGCTCACCGTCGCGGCGGCCGTGCTGGTATCGGGTTTTGTTGCACTGTCGCTGACGCCGATGATGTGCTCCAGGATATTAAAGCCCAAGGCCGGCCACGGCCGTATCTATAACCTTAGCCAACGTTTCTTCGACGGCATGAACAACTCTTACAGCCGCATACTTTCCGCGTCTTTGCATGCACGCTGGCTGGTAATCCTGGTCGGGGCGCTGGTGGCCGGTGCGAGTGCCTTGCTGTTCACTTCACTGAAATCGGAACTCGCACCGCTTGAGGATCGCGGCATGATCATTGGCATCCTCAATGGGCCGGAAGGTGCGACCATGGGCTACACCGACAGGTACGCAAGGCAAGTAGAGAAATTTTATGCCGAGGTCCCCGAGATCCTGAATTACTTCATGGTCGTCGCACCGGGCCTGCAACGCCCCAGCGCAGTAAACTTTGCGCTCTCGTTCGTCACCCTCAAACCCTGGGACGAACGCACGCGCTCGCAACAGGACATCGCCGCCGCATTGGGACCTAAGCTGTTCAGCCTGCCGGGCGTGATGGCCTTTCCGGTAAATCCGCCTTCGCTCGGTCAGAGCTTTCGCAATCCGCCCGTGCAATTTGTTATCCAGGGCAATTCTTATGAGGAATTGCAGGATATGGTTAATGCCTTCACGGAGAAAATGAGCAGCTATCCCGGCCTGGTGAATCTCGACAGCGATCTGAAACTGAACAAGCCGCAGATTGCCGTCAGGCTTAATCGTGACAAGGTCGCTAACGTCGGCGCGAATGTAGAAGAGGTCGGGCGCACGCTGGAAACCTTACTGGGCGGACGCCAGGTGACACGCTTCAAGCGCGATGGCGAGCAATACGATGTCATCATAAAACTCAAGGATCAGGAGCGCACGACGCCGGGTGATCTTGGCTCCATCTTCGTGCGTGGCAACGATGGGCAATTAATTCAGCTCGCCAATCTGGTCGACGTCCGTGAAGAGGTCGCACCCAAGGAACTTAATCACTTCAATCGTCTGCGCTCGACCACGCTGTCGGCCAACGTGGCACCGGGATATAGCCTGGGCGAGGTGCTCAGCTTCATGCAGAAGTCCGCGCAGGAGGTATTGCCGGCCTCGGCGCAGATCGCGTTCGACGGGCAATCGCGCGAGTTTCAGGAATCCGGTGCTTCACTGTATCTGGTGTTCGGACTCGCGCTGGCCTTTATTTATCTGGTGCTGGCGGCGCAGTTCGAGAGCTTTATTGACCCGCTCATCATTATGCTAACGGTGCCGCTCGCCATCACCGGCGCGCTGTTATCCTTGAAACTGTCCGGCGGCACGCTGAACGTATACAGTCAGATCGGCATGGTCATGCTGGTCGGTCTGATTACCAAGCACGGCATTCTGATCGTGGAATTTGCCAATCAGTTACAGGCGTCCGGCAAAGATAAGCTCACCGCCGTGATCGAGGCCGCCACCCTGCGCCTGCGCCCTATTCTCATGACCACCGCCGCCATGGTGCTCGGCACCCTGCCGCTGGCGCTGGCTACCGGCGCGGGCGCGGAAAGCCGCCAGCAGATCGGCTGGGTCATTGTGGGTGGATTACTGCTCGGCACCTTGCTAACCTTGTTCGTGATCCCCACTGCGTACACACTGCTCGCGCGCAAACATGAAATCCGTAATGATAGTGAAGACAATATAACAATAGCTGTACCTAAGCTTGAGGCCGCCCGACCATGATCAAATTACCGCTGGCATTGTTTGCCATTTTACTTTTGCCGGCAACGGTGAGTGCGGAGGACTTGCTGGATATTTACCGGCTCGCCGAACAGAGCGACCCACAATTGCAGGCGGCCGAGGCCGCACGGCTGGCCACGCTGGAGATCAAGCCGCAGGCGCGCTCGGCGTTATTCCCCACCATTGGTCTGACGGCTAACGCCGGCCTCACCCGCCAGGACATCGCCCTCTCCGGGGGCGCTGCTGGCGGCGGAGTTTCCAATTTTGACAACAACGGCTACGCGCTCACACTCGTGCAACCGTTGTACAGCCGTGTCACCGGGGCGGGCCTGCGCCAGGCGAATGCCCTTGTCGGCCAGGCCGACGCCGTATACGCGACGGCGCAGCAAGATCTGTTACTGCGCGTCGCCACGCGTTATTTCGATGTGCTGGCGGCCATTGATAATTTGACTTTTGCCCGCGCTGAGAAAAATGCCATCTCGCGCCAACTGGAGCAGAATATTCAGCGTTTTGATGTCGGGCTTATCGCCGTCACCGATGTGAACGAGGCGCAAGCACGTTATGACCTGGCGGTCTCGCAGGAAATCGCCGCAGAAAATCAGGTGGCCAACACCCGCGAGGCATTGCGCGAGGTTACCGGCACCTACCATGAAAGTCTGGCGCTGCTTAACGAGACAACCCCGCTACCGTCTCCCGACCCCAGCGATATTGAAAAGTGGGCCGAGACGGCGCGTGCGCAAAACTCACAGGTGGCAGCCAGCGAATTTGCCGCGCAGGCAGCGCGCGAGGAGATCGAGCGGCAGCGCGCCGGGCATTTCCCATCGGTAAATCTGGTGGGAACGCATTCATTTTCCGACTCGGGTGGCGGGCGCTTCGGCGGTAGCCGGGTTGATGACGATTCCATTAGCGTACAGCTAACCGCGCCCATTTTTCAGGGTGGTTTCGTCACCTCGCGCACCCGCGAGGCACAGTTTCGCTTCACGCAAGCGCGGGAAGTGTTGGATCAGCAACAGCGTGCCGTGGTGCGACAGGCGCGTGCTTCTTACCTGAACGTAATCGCCAACATCAGCCAGGTGGATGCATTACAGCAGGCGGTGAAGTCAAATCAAAGCGCGCTGGATGCCACCCAGGCCGGCCTCGATGTCGGCATACGCACGGCCGTTGATGTGCTTGATGCGCAGCGATTACTGTTTCAGGCCAGACGCAATCTTGCGCGCGCGCGCTACGACTACATCCTAGAAACCCTGCGCCTTAAACAGGCGGCCGGCACCCTGAATCCGGTCGACCTGGAGCAGATTAACAAGTGGTTGAGCGAACACCCGTCGGCTACCGCAGAGAGTGTTCCGCGCTAGGCCGTACGTTATACTAAATGTTGTAGAACATCGCCGCGCCCTCCTGCAAGCGCCGCGAAGAAGGCTGTCTTTGTGGGCAATCTTTCTCATTGAGGACATGGCTCATGGTAACCTCCGAACGTTCTGGCCTGTGCGATGCTGAGGATAGTCTGCTCGTACTGGTCGATATTCAGGCGCGGCTGGTCGCTGCCATGCCGGAAGAACCTGGCCGTCAAATGCTGCGCAACAGCACGATTTTGCTGGAGGCTGCGACACTGCTGGAAATACCCGTGATCGTAAGTGAGCAATATCCGCAGGGGCTGGGCAGGACCGTCGCGGGTATTATGCAAGGGCTGCCCAGCGCGGCGCAAAGTTTTGAGAAGAGCGCATTTTCGTGTTACGGCTCAGTCGAATTTATGCAAGCGGTCAATAAACACAGACGCCGCCAAATCATCATGGTCGGCCTTGAAGCGCATATCTGTGTGCTGCAAACGGCGCTCGAATTGCGCGCTACAGGTCTGCAAACATTCGTCGTCGAAGACGCCTGCTGCTCACGCACTGCCTCCAATAGTCACAATGCCTTCAGCCGATTGCGTCACGCCGGCGTTATTGTGAGCAACACCGAATCTGTACTGTTCGAATGGATGCGGCATGCGGGACATGAACATTTCAAAAAGATTTCGGCGCTGATCCATTAGGGAACCTATGAACAATTCCATCCATGGAATTTTCAGAGACGAAAAGCAAAAATGGCCGCTCCCGCGCATCCATGCGCCCGCGGTATTCGTACTTCCTATACAGCATGATTTTTTCTTTTCTTCATTTTTCAAACACTTGTGTGTTTGAAAAATAGCGGCACATCCCTGTACCGCAGGAAACTCTGAGTAAATCAGAGCTTCCTTAGACTTTTTCATATTTTTCGCTGGACAGTACGGTTTTCCTTCATTCAATTCAGTCCCCAAAAGAGGTGCGTGATGATCGGCAAAAGAAATATAGTATTTGGTTTTCTCTATCTCGTTTTTACCGCATCACTAGGACCCTTCATGGTTACCCAGTTCGACGCGGTTGAACAGGCACAACAGGAAAAGCAAACAGCATTCAGCCGCCTTGAGCAGTTTTCAGCCAACAATTTCGAAGAAAATCTGGAGACAATGAATGCCGACCAGATCGCCAAGGCTAACAGCGGCGCACTGCTTGCGCTGAATAAACAACTCAACGCTCGCGCCCCGATCGACGCCATTAAAGGCGGGCCGCATACGCATGGAAATCTCGAATCACTGCTGAATATCGTGGTTGGAGTTGTGCTGGGATTATTGACAATATCAGCGCTGTTCAAACAAATCATCAGTTGGGTCTTTATCGCCGGGGCATTGTTACACTCGGGGATGTTGTATCTCGCTATCGTGTTTCATCAAGGCTGGGCCGGCGCTGTGCTCAATACTGGTATCGGCCCGGCCCTGATTTTACTCGGCCTGCTACTTGCAGGCATCGCGAGCACTATTGGCCTAAAGAGATCGCCGCATACAGCCCCTAACAATTTGTAATCCGTCATCAATCTCACAAGGCGTGAATAGCGCCAGGGAACCTCTGATTAAGTCAGAGGTTCCTGCGGTGCAGGGATGCACCGCCCTAGCAGACATTAACTGGAATGGAGTCCAATCTATGCGTATAAAAGTCATCATCAATGCCTCTGCCGGTGCAACGGATCAAGAGCAAGAGCATAGACGATTGATCAGTATTTTCGAGGCGAGTAGCCACGAGGTGTCTATCTCACTGGCGCGTAGCGGCGATGAACTAACCGCGCTGGCACAGCGCTCAGCAAAGAAAGATTTTCAGATTGTAGTAGCAGGCGGCGGCGACGGAACCATCAATACCGTGGCTTCGGCATTGCTCGGAACAAACATATCACTCGGCATTCTGCCACTCGGTACATTCAACTATTTTGCGCGCAATTTAAACATTCCACTCGAACCGGAGGCAGCCGCGCAGAATATTATCGCGGGCCATACCGTTGCCGTGAATGTCGGTGAAGTCAACGGACGGCTGTTCATCAACAATTCCAGCCTGGGACTCTACCCCACCATTATTCGGGAGCGCGAGAAGGCCTATGGCCGTTGGGGACGCAGTAAACTGGCTGCCATGATCTCGGCGGCGGCAACCATGCTGCGGCCAAATCCTTTTCTGACCCTGCGCCTGAGCGCAGATCATAAAGATATTGTGTGTCGTACACCGCTGATCTTTGTCAGCAACAATGTGCATCAGATGGAGAGTTACAATATCGGTGGCAGCGAATGTCTGTCTGCCGGTAAATTGGCCCTGTATGTACCACGCCCAGATAATTGGCCGGGCCTGCTATGGCTGGCCGCACGCGGATTATTCGGGTGGCTGCGCGAGGTGCAAGACCTGCGGGTATTGTGCGCGCATGAGCTTTGGATAGAGACGCGCCGCCGGCATATCCGAGTTGCAATCGACGGCGAGGTCGTGCGCATGGATACGCCGCTGCACTACCGCATGCGACCGGGTGCGCTGCGCGTTATCGTGCCCGCCAGTAGTCAGCAACGCGACACGTAACTCACATGCGCACCGTTGTTCATTTATCCGATCTGCACTTTGGCCGCACTGATCCTGTATTGATCGAACCATTGCTTGCCTGTGTTGCCCGGATTAAGCCCGATGTTATTGCCGTCTCCGGCGATCTTACGCAGCGTGCGCGGGCGCAGCAATTCCGTGAGGCGCGTAATTTTCTGGATGCGTTGGCAACAGCACCTCAGATCGTGGTACCCGGCAATCACGATGTGCCGCTGTACAATATCACCGCGCGTTTTTTTGCACCGCTGAAAAAATTTTGCCGCCATATTACCAGCGATCTTGAACCGTTTTATGCGGACGATGAGATAGCCGTGCTCGGTATCAACACCGCGCGCTCGCTTACGATTAAAGATGGCCGCATTAGCCGGGAACAGATTGCGCGTATTAGCGCCCGATTTTGTGATTTGGATACAGGCATTACAAAAGTAGTCGTCACGCATCATCCTTTCGACCTACCCCAGCATCGCGATGACAGGCTGGTTGGACGTGCGCAACTCGCAATGAATGCGCTTGCTGACTGTGGCATCGACTTGCTGCTGGCCGGTCACCTGCACATCAGCCATACCACTCAAACGGCGGTGCGCTATAAAATCATGGGCCATTCCGCACTGGCCATTCAGGCGGGCACGGCTACCTCCACGCGCAGCCGGGGAGAGTCAAATTCGTTTAACGCGATTCATGTCGATGCTTTAAAAATTATACTTGAACGCTATATCTGGCAAGCCGAGCGTTGCGTATTCGAGATTTCAGCCAGGGACATGTTCATGCACACTGCTCAAGGGTGGGCGCGTGCCGCTGATGTGAGCATCTGATGCGCTACCCTCCCGAAGCAAGCAATCTAAAACAGCAGCATGACAAGTTTCGTCTTGCACTTGGACTTTGCGTATTGATCACTACCCTGTTATTTATCAGCATCGCGACTAACCTGAGCGCCGATAGCTGGCTCAGCTTAATGGATGTTGAAGTTTCCAACTGGCTGCACGCACGCGCCATTCCCGCACTAACCGCAGTATTGCTGGTAGTCACCGAGATTCACCGGCCGCTTGGAATCATCATCATGGCATTGCTCTGCGCACTTTTTTTGCTTTGGCGCAGGCGCTGGTATTCCCTGCTCACCCTCTTGCTCGCCGTGCCGGGCGGCCTGCTGATCAATTTATTATTAAAAGACATCTACCAGCGTGCGCGCCCCGTGTTTGACGACCCTCTGGCTATTGTTCACAGCTACAGCTTCCCCAGCGGCCATGCCGTGGGCAGCACTGTATTTTATGGCGTAATTGCTGTGTTTATTTTCCAGACGGCCGGCAATCGGCCCTGGTGGTTCGGTGGATTTTTATTTGCAGGTCTGATGATAATGCTGGTCGCCTTTACGCGTGTCTATCTGGGCGTTCACTATCTCAGCGATGTAGTTGCGGGTATTCTGGAAGGGCTGGCCTGGCTTGCGCTCTGTCTGATCGTCGTGGATACAATATGGCGTTACCGTCACCCGTATTCGAATTAATCATGCTTTGCTTATATATTTTTCGATCATTTCCAGCAAGGCAGTCAACGCACCGCGATTTTCCTCCACGAGTTGTTGGCCTTTTTCACCCATTGCATAACGCAGATTGGCATCATTCAAATAGGTAATGAGCGCCGCGCTTAATTCTCCCACATCCTGTATCTGGCAAAGCGCCCCTGCTTCACGCATCATGCGCGTGATTTCTTCGAAATTGAACATGAACGGCCCGGTGATTATCGCCAAGCCCAAGGCAGCGGGTTCCAACAAATTGTGTCCACCGGTTGGGATTAGACTGCCGCCCACGAATGCCACATCGGCGGCGGCATAAAACAGTGGCAATTCGCCCATGCTATCGCCGATAAACACATCGGTCTGTGCATCACAGGTCGTGCGCTGACTGCGCAATACCGTGTTGTAACCACGCTTCTCGCACAGCGCTGCGGCCTTGGAGAAACGCTCCGGATGACGTGGCACCCATATCAGTAAACTCTGCGGAATGGCCTGCTTCACGGCATCGAAGGCATCCAGAACGAGTTTCTCTTCGCCTTCATGCGTGCTCGCGGCAACCCACACGGCGCGCCCAACACCCAAACTTCGGCGCAACACGGCCGCCGCCTCGCGCAGGCTCGCCATTATTTTCACATCAAACTTGATGCTGCCCGTGACGTGGGTGTGAGCAGGATCGGCACCGAGCGCAATCAGGCGCTGCGCATCCTGATCCGTTTGCGCAGCGATCACGGAAATGTTTGCTAATGTCTCCGCTAACAACCGCCGCACGGGGCGATACTTACCCGCCGATTGTTCAGACAGACGGGCATTGGCAAGAATCAGCGGAATATTGCTCTGGCGGCAACAGTGGAAAATATTCGGCCATAGCTCTGTTTCCATAATCACCGCAACTGTGGGTCGGATACGCGCTAAAAAACGCTGAACGCTGCCCGGCAGATCGTAAGGGACGTAAAAGTGTTCCACCTCGTTACCAAAGTTTGCACGCACCCGTTCCGCACCCGTCGCGGTCATGGTGGTAAGGATAACTTTTAGCTCAGGGAAATGTGCCTGCAACGCGCTGATAATCGGCACAGCTGCCTGCACCTCGCCCACAGACACGGCATGTAACCATAGGACGTCGTGACCGGATGTCTGCGTATTTGCACGCTCAGGAACAAAACCAAAACGCTCCGGCCAGCGTCGCCAATAGGCGGGGGATTGCCAGCCGCGCCACGCCAGGCGCAGCAGTACGGCGGGTATTAATAGATATAACAGTAAGGTGTAGAGGTGTCTCAAGTGTTTACCTTTGGTACACGTTTGGAATGGTCCAGCGGCAGTTCACTCGAAGAAAGTTTCATATAATTTTCGCTGTAGAAGACTGGTTACTATAATTTCAAGGACAACGCAGGCATGCCATGTAAGCGGCAACGCCTGCTTCCACACTCATGAACGGCTGCGCATATCCGGCCGCACGCAGATTACTGATATCTGCTTCGGTAAAGCTCTGATAGCAGCCGCGCAGTTTATCGGGGAAGGGAACGTATTCAATCTCGCCACTTTTTTCATTTGCTTTTATGACCGCACGCGCGACATCGTTAAAGCTTTGGCTACGGCCGGTGCCCAGATTAAAAATGCCGGATTTCCTGGAATTTTCCAGGAACCAAAGATTGACGGCGCTGACATCATCAACATAAATAAAATCACGTCTCTGTTCGCCGTCGGCATAACCGTCGCTGCCTGTGAATAATTTCACGCGGCCGGTGCTGAGCAATTGATTATAAAAATGATATGCCACGCTCGCCATCGGGCCTTTATGCTGCTCGCGTGGGCCGTAGACATTAAAATAACGCAGGCCGACCACCTGGCTTTCTGCCTTTGCTAATAAGCCACGCGCATAATGATCGAACAAATATTTAGAATAACCGTAGACGTTTAATGGTGCCTCAAATTCACGTGACTCTTTAAATATTTTTCCGGCCCCGTAAACCGAGGCACTGGAAGCATACAAAAAAGAAATCTTTCTATTAAGACAATAGTGCAGCAGGCTTTTCGAATACTCATAATTATTGCGTATCATATAGCGACCGTCCCATTCCATGGTCGATGAGCAGGCACCCTGATGAAAAATAGCCTCCAGCGGCGCAGCAAAATGAGTATCCGCTGTAATGCGCGCCAGAAAATCATCCTGATCCAGGTAATCGGCAATCTCACAATCGGCAAGATTGCTGAACTTGGTGCCATCCTGCAGATTATCAACGGCCAATACATCAGTTCGACCGCGCTTATTTAATGCCTTGACGAGGTTGCTGCCGATAAAGCCTGCCGCTCCGGTGACGACTATCATATTATTCCTTAGTGCTTTCAGTTACGCCGGAGCGGATGGCGTCGATAATACGGCTGGTCGAGCAACCCGCCTCAAAACCGAGAACGCGCACCTGGCCGCCGTGCGCAGTCACGCAGTCATGCCCCGCGATTTGTTCGGGTTTATAGTCACCGCCCTTAGCCAGAACATCCGGCAGTACGCGGCAGATCAGGCGCTTTGGCGTGTCTTCGCTGAATGGCACCACCCAGTCCACGCTGCTTAATCCTGCCAACACCGCCATGCGCTGGGCTAGTGCATTGATGGGTCGCATCATCGCGCCGCTGTCTTTAAGACGCCGCACCGAGGCATCGTCATTGACCGCGACAATGAGCCGGTCACCCAGACGCTTGGCCTGTTGAAGATAACTGACATGACCGGCGTGGAGAATATCGAAACAGCCATTGGTCATCACGATTTTTTCGCCGCGCGCCTTGGCCTCGGCTACCACCATTAATAATTCTTCCTCGCTGACCACACCCTGTAATGCGTTGATCTCGCCCGCTTGTGTATCACGTAATTCAGCAACGCTGACCGTGGCCGTGCCGAGCTTGCCGACCACAATGCCCGCTGCGATATTCGCCAGCACAGTTGCCCCAGACAATGTCTCACCCGCCGCCAACGCCGCCGCCAGAACACCGATCACGGTGTCCCCAGCGCCGGTAACATCATAAACCTCGCGCGCCTGGGCATGCAGGTGCAGGGGCGCGTAGCCCTCCTGCAATAAGGTCATGCCGCGTTCGCTGCGCGTGATCAACAACGCTCCAAGATCAAATTCGCGGCGCAGTTTTTCACCTTTAGTAACCAGTTCTGCATCGTCGCGACAATGCCCAACCACCGCCTCGAACTCGGCAAGGTTTGGCGTGAGTAAACTCGCGCCACGGTAAATGCCGAAATCTGCGCCCTTCGGATCGACCAATACCGGTTTGCCTGCCGCGCGAGTAGCAGCAATCAGTTCAGTTGCGGCGCGCAAGCTGCCTTTGTGATAATCGGACAGCACGACTACACCGGCTTGCGGCAAGGATTGGTTAAAGCGCTCCTGCATGCCCTGCGGGGCGTGGCCGGTGAAACCATCTTCGAAATCCAGACGGATCAATTGTTGATGACGGCTCAACACGCGCAGCTTGGTAATTGTGGCAAAACCCGGCACACGCTCGAAGTGACAGTTGACCTGCGCGGCCTCCAGATATTGTTGCAAGGTATCGGCGGCGGCATCATCGCCCGTCAAGCCAAGCACGCTGACCCGCGCGCCGAGCGCGGCGATGTTCAAAGCCACATTGCCCGCCCCGCCGGGCCGCTCTTCGGTCTGCTCGACGCGCACTATCGGCACCGGTGCCTCGGGCGAGATACGGGAGGTAGCTCCGTGCCAATAGCGATCAAGCATCACATCGCCGATCACGAGGACGCTGGCAGCATCAAACTGGGGCAAATGAATTTTCACAAGGGCAGACTCGTCCCGCTATTTTTATAACAAATCATAGCATGGCTTTTAGGTGCTAACGCAGTAGTTGCGCCGCTGCATTCCAAACTCTCTCGGGTTCAAGGGTCTGATAGCAGGCAGGTTTGACCGGCGAAAGTCCCGGATAAATACACTGGCGCGAGAGACAGGGTGAGCAGACGAACTGCGCAGACAGATGCATTTGTGCCTGTCCGCGCGTGCCGGTTAGGTCTGGGCGAGTGGCACCGTAGAGCGTGAGCGTGGGCACCGTCAAAGCGGCGGCAAGGTGCGCCAGCCCGGTGTCGACGCCGATGACGGCGCGTGCCGATGCCAATACCGCGCCCAGCTCGGTCAAGCTTAATTTGGGTAACACGCGCACATTTTTGCAAACCCCGGCAATGGCCTGAGCATCCTCATACTCAGCCTGATTACCCCACGGCAGACTCACGCTGAACCCAGCCTGAGTGGCGAGTTGCGCCAGGTGCGTCCAATAGGTGCGCGGCCATTGTTTGCTCGGCCAGGTGGTGCCGTGCAGAAATACTATATCGTTACTTGCGTGGACATATTCCGAAAAAAACTGCGCACGCGTAATGCCATAATCGAGTGTGTCGTGGGGCATCGGATAACCCAAGGCTGCGGCGAATAATCGGCGCACGCGTTCGATAGCATGCTGCTGTTTTGGAATGGTGTAGCGGCGCTGATACGCAAGCGCGGCCCAGGATTCACGCGCCGATGCCCGGCTCAGGCCGCTACGTCTGCCACGCGCCATGCGCGTCACCAGTGCGCTTTTTATCAGGCCTTGCGCATCAATAATAAGGTCGTACTCGTGCGTGCGCAGGCTGCGCCAAAAATTAACCCACTCGCTGCTGATAATCGCTTGCCAAGGCTGTTTACGCCAGCGCCGCAGGGCCACGGGAATGACCTTATCAACGGCTGGATGCCAGGCCGGAATCTCGGCAAATGCCTCTTCCACCACCCAATCGAAACGGATGCCCGGCAGTGCGTGCATAGCGTCGGTGAGCGCCGGTAGCGTGTGCAACACATCACCCATGGACGAAGTTTTTAAGATAAGAACCTTCATCAGGGCGAGGTCGTGCCGGGCATTTTATCGAGTATCTGTTGTGGCTTTAGTTCGCGCAGGCAATTCGTATGGCCGAGCGGACAAACGCGCGCAAAGCAGGGGCTACAGGCAAGCTTTAATGAAAGTATTTGTGCGTCATCGCTGAGCGGCGGCGTAAAACCGGGATCGGACGACCCGTAAATAGCAATAATCTTGCGCCCCAGTGCGGCGGCCACGTGCATGAGACCGGAGTCGTTGCTGACCACCAGCGCCGCCAGTGATAATAAATCAATGGCCTCGGCCAGGCTGGTGCGCCCGGCAAGATCAATGCAATCTGCACCGGCCAAGGCGCGCACCTGCGCCGTGATTGGCCCGTCTTTTTCCGAACCAAACAGCCACACATCCCAGCCATCTGCCAATTTGGCCTTGGCAATCTCGGCAAAATATTCGGCGGGCCAACGCTTGGCGGGGCCGAACTCAGCGCCGGGGCACAGCGCAAACACGGGCTTGAGCGGATAATTTAATTTCAGGCGCACCAGCGCTGCCTCCACACTCGCGTGCGACACGGCCAAATGCGGTGCGGGGATTTCCGGTGGCAAGACTGCATCACGCGGCAGACCCAAGGATAAAAACCGTTGCACGGTCATCGGCAAGATCGATTTATCGAGTCTGCGCGCATCGTTGAGTACACCCCAGCGGCATTCGCCGATATAGCCGGTGCGCACAGGAATCTGCGCCCACAAAGGCACCAGGGCAGACTTGAATGAATTGGGCAGGATAATAGCTTGATCGTATTTTCCGCGCAGGCTGTGACCCATGTGATAGCGTTCCCGCAAACGCAATTCGCCATGGCCGATAGGCATGGCGAGCGCACACCGCACCTCCGGCATGCGCGTCAACAAAGGCTCGCTCCACGCGGGTGCCAGCACATCAATAGCAATATCCGGCTGATGTTGCTTGATCAGCTTAAATAGACTCTGCGCCATTACCATGTCGCCAATCCAGGACGGACCAATAACAAGCAACGCAGAATTTTTAGAGGTCATCGCGGATCTTACCGGCAGCGCACACTGATGCGTCAGGATGTTAGCGCTATTACAGCACCAGGGAAATATGAACTCACGCGACCTCACTTGAACCGCACACGCGCTTCAGTTAAATTCATAGTATAACTTTGTTCACTGGTTTCCCCATGATAATTCCTCAAAAAACTCTTCCCTGACGCATACATCCTCATGCGCTTAGCCTTTTGCCTGTTTAAATATTTTCGCTACGGTGGACTGGAACGCGATTTTTTGCGCATCGCCAACGGCTGTCGGCAACGCGGTCACGACATCACCGTATTCACCCAGCAATGGCAGGGTGTTCCACCACCCGACTTTACAGTCCATGTGCTGCCGCTACGCAGCATCACCAGCCATGGCAAGTGCCGGGAATTCGCGCGCACAACGGCAGCGTATCTTCGTGATGCAAACTTCGATGCGGTTGTGGGCTTCAATAAAATGCCCGGATTGGATTTTTACTTCGCGGCCGACCCCTGTTATCAGCAACGCATACGTGAGACGCACGGGGCGCTTTACAGATTAAGCCCGCGCTATCGAGGCTTTTTAAAATTGGAACAGGCGGTCTTTTCTCAGCACTCCCGCACCCGGATATTACTGCTAGCCGCCCCTCAGCAAGAGGTATTCAGGCATTATTACCAAACTCAGCCGGAGCGTTTTCACCTGATACCGCCCGGGATTTCCAGTGATCGTGCGGCACCCGTTAATGCCGCACAGATACGCGCAGAATTTCGTGCCGAACTTGCCGTCGCCGATGACGAATATATATTGTTGATGATCGGTTCCGGCTTTAAAAGAAAAGGACTGGATCGCGCCCTGCTGGCGATGGCTTCACTGCCTGCGGATATTTTGCACAAAACCCGCCTGATGGTACTGGGTGAAGATGACCCTCGCCCCTATATGCGGCTGGCGAAACGCCTGGGCATAGATGACAGGCTGCACATGCTGGGTGGGCGAGATGATGTTCCGCGCTTTTTGCTGGCTGCCGATGTGCTGATTCACCCAGCCTATAGCGAGGTTGCCGGCATGGTGTTATTAGAGGCGCTGGCCGCTGGTTTGCCGGTGCTGGCGACCGAGGTTTGCGGCTATGCATTTCATGTGGCAAACGCCGATGCAGGGCGCATAGTGCCCAGTCCGTTTGCACAGAGTGAGTTAAACAACATGCTACACGAAATGCTTGCTTCGCCAAGGCATCAATGGCGCATCAATGCCTTAAACTATAGCAAGGCAAATCTGCACAGTCTGCCATCGGCAGTGATTGATTTAATCGAATCCCGGTAATGCTATTATTAAAGCGACAACTCATGTACCGGCTTACGCCAACTCAACCATTTAGTATCGGATATTCATAATGAAACGTTTGCACGTAGTCGGTTGTCCGCGCAGCGGGACCACCTTGATGATTCAATTGATCGCTACCTGCTTCAGAAACGATGGCTACTATCAGCGTGAGATGAGCATCTTCGAGGAACCTAAGTCGGGCTATGGATTATTCTTGAGCAAAAAGCCGACCGACATCAGACGTATAAAACGAATCTTCGAGGCCGATAAAAACCTGTTCATTTTGTATATGATAAGGGATCCACGGGACTCCATGACAAGCATACACAATGCCCAACCCGACCGGTATTTTTCCAATTTTCGTGTGTGGAAGGAATGCGCCGACAGCGCCAAGCCCTTTGAAACCAACAGTCGCTTCATCACGATTCGTTATGAAACCTTGGTAGCCGAACCCGATCAGGTGCAGGCACAATTAATGTCAGTCTTCCCATTCCTGGAAAAAATCCACGACTTCGCCAGCTTCGAACAATTCTCCGGGCCATCCCAGCGCTCGGCTGAGGCGATGGGTGGATTGCGCCCGGTCTCGATGGTCAGCATTGGCAAATGGCGCAAACACCTGCCGCGAGTCAAGGCGCAATTGTTGCTGCGCCCTGAGTTGGCCGATGCCCTGATTACCTATGGCTATGAACAAGACAACACTTGGCAGAATATTTTAACGGAGGTTGAACCTGATTTTAGACCCGGCCGCCATGCCGAACAAAAGCCATTCTTCAAGACCTACGAGGCACGCCTGCGAACCTGGTGGAAAATCAGACGTTACTTACGAAAATTACAAGCTGCGTCAGCGTCCCGATCAATCCCTTGATTATAGTAGATACCCTGTTTCAAGCCGCCAGCATTGATGATGCGCATTTTGACCGCATCATGGCTACGCAAGGAGAGATATTCCGTTCCGTTAATGGACGCAAAACCCTGCGTTTTCTGCACGGTGAAAAATACTACTTTATCAAGATACATAATGGCGTGGGATGGGCAGAGATTATTAAAAATCTGTTGCAGCTCAGGCTTCCGATTCTGGGTGCGAAAAATGAATGGCTTGCCATTCAGCGCCTGTCTGAATTGCAGGTGGATACATTGAGGCTTGTCGGCTACGGTATGCGCGGCTGGAATCCGGCGCGCCTGCAATCGTTTGTTATTACCGAAGAACTCAGCGAAACCATTAGCCTGGAAGACTTCTGTCGCAATTGGCGTACGACTCCGCCGCACATTTTTCTAAAACGCGCACTAATAAAAAAGATCGCTCTAATCACCCGTCGGCTGCATGAAAACGGCGTTAATCACCGCGATTTCTATCTCTGCCATTTTCTGCTGGATATTTCAAAACCGCCGTCAGCGGAAAATTTACGGATTTCCCTCATTGACCTGCACCGCGTGCAATTGCGCACCAATCCGGTAGAGCGCTGGATTGTTAAAGATTTGGCTGGCCTATTTTTTTCAGCCATGCACATCGGACTGACCCATCGCGATTTACTGCGTTTCATCAAGGTCTATCACGGGGCCTCTCTAAGGCAGATTTTTCCGGCGAAGCACCCGTTCTGGCATGCGGTTCAATCACGGGCGTTGCGTCTGTCCCGTAAGCCACATAAATTTTAGGCACAACCGATCAATCATCGCATGAAAAAAATTCACGCCGATGGCAATCAAGTCTCGCCGGACTCTGCAATTGAAATACCTTTCTCCGTAAACTTGCCGGACCCGTCAGCATCTTCCACTCCACTGATTTGTGAAAAATTGCTGCGCCACCTGCCAGGAAAACGGCTGGCATGCCTGGCACATTGGGATGACAAGGAGGTTTTTGCCAAACTTTTCATCGACCCCCACAATGCAAAACGAGACTGGCAGAGGGATGCGAAGGGGACGCAGGCCCTCCATGACCATGGAATTATTGCCCCTGCCATACTGTATTCAGGCCCCTTGCGGGCCGCTCACGGAGAGTTTCCCAAGGAAGCGTATCTTTTGATATTCGAGCGCATCGCCCCTGCGCAAACCTTGCTTGAAGTCTGGAATGAGGGTGGTGAATCTATCCGCCTCGGCTTGTTGAGTTCATTAGTAAGAATACTCGCCACGCATCATAATGCCGGACTGGTGCACGGTGATTTACACTTTGCGAATTTCATGGCGCAAGGGAACACTATTTTTACGCTCGACGGCGGGCAAATTGCCATCTTCAGCAGGCCGGTCTCCAAGCCCCGGTCTCTTCGTAATCTTGCCCTTTTGTTTGCTGAGATACCACCTCGGTATGCGCGCTCTGTCGAAGAGCTGTTTACTGATTATCAGACACTGCGCGGCTGGCCGCACGAACAGGCAGGAATCCGTAAACTGCATCACTACATCCATGCCGCGCGCGCGCATCGAAAACATAAAATTCTGAGAAAAATTTTCCGTGAATGCAGTGCATTTGTATGCCACAAACAGTTGCGACGCCTAGAAGTTTATGATCGCGACTATGACTCGGTGCAACTGCGTCGGCTGCTGGACGACCCCGATAGTTTTTTATCGAGCACCTCGTGTACGCTCATCAAGCGCGGCAATACTGCAACACTGGGCATCATAGAGATTGATGGCCGCAAATTGGTAATCAAACGCTATAACATCAAAAATTTTTGGCATGCCTGCAAGCGTGCCTTACAATCTACCCGCGCCGCCATTTGCTGGCGTAACGCCCATCTTCTCGGCCTTTATGAGATCAGTACACCGCAGCCGGTTGCATTGCTTGAGGTGCGTCTGGGTCCGCTGAGAAGCACCAGTTACTTTATCAGCCGTTATGTGGAAGGGCCTGATTGCGCACAATATTTTAGCGGTGACGCTGCATTGGCGGATAGTACGGCGGTATTGAAAAATTTCAGCGAGCTATTCGATAAACTGGCAGAGGCCCGCATAACTCATGGTGATCTAAAGGCTACGAACATTATCATCAGCAACGGGCAGCCCGTGTTGCTCGACCTCGACGCCGTTTGCCAACACCGCTTCGGGTTCCGTTTTAAAAAGGCATTCGCGCGTGACATGCAGCGCTTCTTGAGAAATTGGAATAAAAGTGCCGTAACGCGACGGCGTTTTGAGGCATGCCTGCCCGTATTTGTTTATGGACCTAAAGCACCACCTGGCTGACCAGTCAACGCACTAACAACGCACCGCTGTTTCGCGAACATTGCGTGTCAGCATTTACTGTAATCCAGTACCGATAGTGGGTTGCACCTTGAATATCCAGAGCTTCTCGTCGTAGTTATTTTTGAACACCTTGAGTTCGCGCTGACTTATTACTTTCCTCAGCTCTGCTGCCAGCACCGCATCATGTTTCTTGACGCGAATTGCCACATAATCGAAGTTCCGCCACGTTCCCGCGCGCAATCCCTGCACGGTTGCGCCAGACCTGTCATAGTTCACCGGCTGCCATCTGCCTGCGTAATAGGCCACCACCTCATCGTTGGTATAAAGTTTTGCATCTGCCGGTAACTGCTTGGCAATCCACAACCCGGCTGTCTTCAGATAGTACTTCGACGGACCAAAATTCACCAGGCCATCAACGGCTACGGCAAATATAACAACAGCAATCAGCCCGAGCTGCGCCGTTTGCTTAAACTGACTAAGATCACGCGCATGCCATTTCCCGGCTAACCAGGTCAGATGGAAGGGCAGTATCAGCATAAGCGTCAACGCCGCTGGCATCGGATAGCGGCCGGTGAGGAAAAACATTTTTACCAAAAATACGCTCAACACAACAAGATTTATAAGCACCAGCCAGAGAATAATTTTCCGCATGTCGTCGGGCAGGCGCGCGCGGAAACTTCCGCTGACAAAACTATGCAATATTAACAACGCATACACCAGACTGAGCGCACTGATCAGGCTGGAAAACAGGAGTGTCAACAAGGTTGCGATTACCGCTTGCAAGGCATGGCTGGCAGAGAACTGGTTAAGAATGGCCTGGTTCAAGCGCGCCGCCTGCTCTTGCAAGTGGCCGCCCAAGCCTTGCCATACATAGCTCAACCAGCTAAGCGGCTCGCCCAGCCGACCGACATTATGCAGCGCGGCAACCGGATCAATGGCCCACCAGACTGCCAGTAAAAATAAACCGGCGAGGCCCACCACATAAGCGCCGGCCAACGCGCGCAGACGCTGAGATAAAATCATATCGTGTTTGAGCAGCAGGGTAAGCGGCAGCAAACACAGGAAGACCATACCTTCTATGCGAAATAATAAAGCGATGACAATCGAAATGCCCCAGGCCCAGGCATAACATAACCGAGGCATCTTGAAGTATTTTATGAACAACCATAGCGCGAGCAGATAAAATGCCCAGTAGCCATTGTCACGGAAGATGTCCGCACGATGTTCATTTAATTGGGGTTGCAGCAGAATAACGAGTGCGGCGGCAATCAGCGTTCGGCGGCCACCTCCCATTTCGCCGACAACACCGATAAAGGCATACACTATCAGCGCGAATAGTAGGGCATTAAGCCCTTGGGCCGAGGCCTCTATGCCAAGTCCGCTCAGGTGACTGATTGATGCGATCAGAGCCGAATAAAACGGCCACTCATATAAGGCCCGCGCCGCCGGCCAGTTGCCTTGCTCCAGCTGGGCAGCGGTCTCTAAATAGAGAATGCCGTCACGATTGACGATGCCATCGCTGTACACTGCCCATGCGGACAGGGCGAAGCTGATTAATATCGCAACGAGGTGAATTTGCTTGCCACGCAATATCGTTAAAGGCATGTGATTGAGGGTGTCCACAGCATGGAGTGCTTATGCATTAGTATAATAATAAGCTAGTCTAATGTTTTAGCGGTCTCATCGCCACGCCTGCGCTGATCACCAAATGCATAATTGTAAGAGGCGGCTGAACCCTGAATAATAAGCACGGGCGGCTGGCCGGACTGAAGTGGCCGTGTGCCTTTACCCTGACGACATATCGAGAATCCATTTTGACCCCTGGTTCCAAGGCCGTACTGATTCTGCTCGTTCTCATAATTCAGGCTTTTTACTGGGCACCCAGCGCCAAGCCTATCGACAAGGTTCAAGAGATTCGTATCGCCGAAACGGCGCGCGAGATGGCCGCGAGCGATAACTGGATAGTGCCTTATTACAATGGCGAATTGCGCCTGCAAAAGCCACCTCTGCCCTACTGGCTGACGGCGGCAAGTTACAAAATATTCGGTACCGTGAATGAATTCAGTGCACGATTTGCATCTGCCACGTTTGCCGCGCTCACGGTCTTTTTGTTGTGGTGGTGGATTAACAGGGCACTGGGTCTAAGCAGCGCCGTTTCCACCTCCATAGGTTTTATCTCCAGTTATATCGCATTGCGCTATTTTCGCAGCGGCGAGGCCGACGCCATTTTGCTGTTCTTTGTCACCGCGGCCTGCATCATTGTTTATGATCTTCTATTCATGAAGGCCACCTTAAAACGCGTACTGCTACTGCACCTGTGCATGGGGCTTGGATTCTTGGCCAAGGGACCGGCGGCAATTGCGATTCCGCTGGTTACGCTGCTCTGGTTTGCGCTCAAAAACCGCCAATTCGATGTTCTGAAAAAATGCCTGCACCCGGCGGGCCTTCTGATCCTTTTGGTGACGGGCTTTGGTTGGTACGGTCTCATTTTTTATACGATGCCGGAACAGGCTAATTTATTTGTAAGCGGGCAAATTGACTCCACCTTTATCACTGGAAATCACCCCAATCCATTTTATTGGTATATACCGCATCTTTTCGAGTTCTTTGCCCCTTGGTCGGTGTTTATTATCCCTGCGGCAATCTGGCTGTATAAGACGCCCTCGCATCCGCCGGCTGTTAATTACGCCGCAGCCTGGTTTATCGCGACCTTCATCATGCTCTCGCTCAATGTGAACAAACAGGTGCAATACGGTCTGCTGCTGGCCCCTCCGTTGATGATTTTACTGGGACATTATCTGGCGAGCGCGGCAGCCGGTTATGCGCGGATCAACAAAATTATTTTAATCTCGCTTATCACGGTAACCGCACTCGCATTGGTAGTTATTTTCTTCAAGTGGGAAGGCATACAGGATTTTCCTGCGGGAAAAATGCTCTTACTATTAACCGGGTGCCTGTTGCCGTTTGCCGTTGCTAAATTGCTGCGTTACAACGAACCCACGCGTTACCGCGAATTGCTGCTGGCCGGCATCATGGTGTCAGGCTGGATCTACGGTCAGTTTCATCTTTATCATGCTCCCGGCGGAAAGGGCGATCTAAAACAATTCGCGCTCGCTGCCAAGGATTATTCGCCGCTTTTTATTTATACTGAGGCGGACCCACGGCTTTCTTTTTACATAGAGCGTGTGATTCCCGTTATGAAAGATGAGCAGGATATGCTGCCGATACTCGATAAATTTGATACGCTTTATCTCATCACAGAAGGCGAGCGTTTTAATCCTGCCGGCAAAATCTTCATAACAAAAATTATCGGCAACGAAAAATTCAGTTTGTGGAAATTGACGCAAAAAAATCTCAGCGAAAACTGAAATAACAAGCCGTCTGTAACGAATTACTCAATCTGGCGTCAGCATTTATTATGATTATTTTAGGATTATCAGGCGTCGTTTATCACGACGCGTCAGCGGCCTTGCTGATCGACGGCAAACTCATAGCAGCGGCCGAGGAAGAACGTTTTATCCGGCAAAAGCATGCCAAGGGTCGCTTCGCCTTCGAGGCATCGAAGTTTTGCATGGCGCAGGCCGGCATCAAGCCGTCGGACATTGATGTCGTCGCCATCCCCTTCGCCAGGATCAGTCTGTCGAGTCCGGCACGCTGGCATTATGCGCGGCGTTACTGGTATGCGCCGGAACGCGCGCTCGATGTTCTGTTCAACGGCAATCGCCGCTATCGCCGCAACGTCGTGCGCATCATGGCCTTGCTCGATGATTTAGGCATTGACCGCAACCGCATCCGCTTCATGCCGGTTGAACACCACCTTGCCCATGCCAGCAGCGCCTATCATCTGAGCGGTTTCCAGGAGAAGACCGCGATCATCGGCATGGACGGCAAGGGCGAATACGCGACGACCTTTTTTGGTTACGGCGAGAACGGCAAAATCCACAAGATCAAGGAATTCTACGACCCCGATTCGCTCGGCGGATTTTACGGCGCGATGACGGAATTCCTCGGATTTGAAATGCTCGACGGCGAGTTTAAGGTGATGGGCATGGCCCCTTACGGGAATCCGCGCAAGCATGATCTATCGCGCCTGATCCGCTACGATGAAAAAAGTTTCGAGATCAATAATCGGCTGGTAAATGTCGTCGGGCTGCGGCGTTACAAGGAAAACGGCAAGGGCTATTTTTTCAGTCCTGAATTGCTGAAATGGCTGGGGCCGAAGCGCCAGGGCGATGAGATAGATGATCCGTATATCGATTATGCCGCCAGTGTGCAGGCGTTGCTGGAGGATGTCGCGCTCAAGCTGATCGATCACTACCTCGGCGACATCATCCGTGAAACCGGCAAGGTGTGTTTTGCCGGAGGCGTGGCGCTGAACGTCAAGCTCAACCAACGCATTTTAGCCTTGCCGCATGTGAAAGAATTATTCGTGCAGCCGGCCGCCGACGATGCGGGCACGGCCATCGGCGCCGCAACTTATGCGGCGATTGAATTGGGCGACAGGGTCGAGAAAATGGAGCATGTATATTTAGGGCCAGCGTACAGCACGCAAGAATGTATTGAAGCGTGCCAGGCCCATGCAGCTAAACCGCGCTGGGAGTTATTGGAAAATCCTTCGATCAAAGCCGCCGAGATCCTCGCCGACGGTCATCCGCTGGCCTGGTTTCAGGGGCGCATGGAATTCGGCCCGCGCGCCTTGGGTAATCGCAGTATTCTCGGCGACCCGAGTTTCCCCGGCATCGCGGATCGCATCAACGCACAGATTAAATATCGCGAGCGCTGGCGGCCGTTTTGCCCAAGTATGCTCGACCGTGTAGCGTCCGATGTGCTGCAAACCGCGCATCCATCGCCGTACATGACCTTCACCTTTGATGTGGCCGAACACTGGAAGGCGCGCATCCCGGAGGTCGTGCACAAGGACGGCACAGCGCGTGCGCAGGTAGTCAGCAAAGATACTAACCCGCGCTATTATAAGTTGATCGAAGAACTCGAAAAGCGCCGCGGTATTGGCGTGGTATTGAATACTTCGATGAACCGTCGCGGCGAACCGATGGCCTGCTCGCCGACCGATGCATTAAATGTATTTTTCGGCTCAGACCTCGAATATCTGATTATGGAGGATATGCTGATTACAAAGTCGTAGCTGCAAATACACGGTCACCTACATCCGATCAACGGACCCTGGGCCGTTTGCGCCTACGGTATTCGGCATAAGGCCCGGGCGAACCATCCGGGCGACTCTTGAAGCGCCGGTGCACCCACAGATAATGCTCCGGATAACGCCGGACTTCAGCCTCAATAATCTGATTGATACGCCGGGTGTCTGTCTCAATATTCTTGCTGGGAAAATTCTCCAGCGCCGGATGTAATACCAAGCGATAGCCGCTACCGTCCTCCATGCGTTGCGAGAAAAACGGCACAACTGCGGCCTTGCTCAATTTGGCAAGCCGTGAGGTAGCCGTAAGCGAGGCCGCTGGCTGGCCGAAGAAAGGCACGAAGATACTGTGCTTGCGGCCGAAGTCCTGATCGGGGGCGAACCACACCGGCAGATTGTCCTTCAAGGCACGCAGCATCGCCTTCATGTCTCGCGCCGGTATAGCACGGCGCGCATAACCGGCACGCGCGCGTTGCGTCAATGCCTCGAATAAAGGATTTCGATGAGTGCGGTAAACCGCGCAGATAGGCACGTTCAGGGCCAGCAGCGTCGTACCGATTTCCAGCGCCGTGAAATGTGCGCTGAGTAAAATTACCCCATTGCCCTGCCGCAATGCCGCCTGCAGATGTTCGCGGCCTTCCAGATGCCCTAAGGAAAATAATTTCTCATGCGATGCCCACCAGCATAGCGCAGTCTCGACTGCACCCATGCCCAGCGAGGTAAAATGTTTGCGTAATAAGTATCGGCGCTCGCTACCACTAAGTTCCGGAAAACAAAGTGACAGATTAACTTGGGCAATATCACGACGTCGCTTGAAGGCCATCATCATGACTTTACCAATTACGCGCCCAACCCTCATGGCCCACGGATAAGGTAATGCAGCAAGCAGACGCATCAAGCCGAACAATATCCAGATCGGCCAGTAACGAGGCTTGAGAAAAGATTTAATCGGGAGAGTTTGAACAGCCAACAGAATAGCGTACGTTATGCGTACGAAGTTTTTATGTGCACGGGGCGCACGTTACTTAGCGCCGCTAAGAACATATACCGCCCCGCAATACGGGCACTTTGATCGGCCCGTCGCCTCCACCGGCAAATACACGCGCGGATGCGAGTTCCACAACGTCATGCTGTCCATTGGGCAATGCAGCGGCAAATCGGCGCGCGTAACCTCGTAAAGATTAGCGGCGTTCGCCTCAATATACTGAGAAGGAATAGTGTGCGTATGATTTTCGGTGGTCACAGCAGTCTTCTCAGCGAATTAAACCAGAGTCAGCCATTCAGGAAATTGTTTGCGGCGTCCGTTTACCTGATCGAAAAACATAGATTGCAAACGCTCAGTAATCGCGCCGCGTCCACCGTTACCGATCCTGCGTCCATCGAGTTCGCGAATAGGTGTCACCTCGGCCGCCGTGCCGGTGAAGAAGGCCTCGTCTGCGATGTAAACCTCGTCGCGCGTGATACGCTTTTCGCGTACCGGCAGATTAATCTCGGCGGCCAGCTTGAAGATGGTGTCGCGCGTGATACCGTCCAGCGCCGAGGTAAGCTCGGGCGTGTACAGTACGCCGTCACGCACAATAAATATATTCTCGCCGCTGCCTTCCGCAACATAGCCGTCGACGTCCAGCAATAGCGCCTCGTCAAATCCGCAGGCCAGGGCCTCGCGCAGCGCCATCATCGAGTTCATGTAGTTGCCGTTCGCCTTCGCCTTGCACATGGTGATATTGACGTGGTGGCGCGTGAAGGATGAGGTCTTGATGCGGATACCTTTTTCGATACCTTCGGCGCCCAAATAGGAACCCCACGACCACGCGGCCACAATTGCATGCACCTTTAGATTATCGGCGCGCAGACCCATGCCCTCCGAGCCATAAAAACACATGGGTCGTATATAGGCCGATTCCAATTTATTCTCACGCACGGCGGCGCGGCAGGCCTCAAATAAATCCTGTTTTTCAAAAGGCATGAGCATGCCCAGGATATGGGCAGAACGGAATAGGCGGTCCACATGCGCCTGCAAACGGAAGATCGCCGTACCCTTTTCCGTTTTATAGGCACGTATGCCCTCGAACACGCCCATACCGTAGTGCAAGGTGTGGGTCAGCACGTGTACCTTGGCGTCACGCCAGGGTACCAGTTGCCCATCGAACCAGATGACGCCATCGCGATCATCCATTGTCATGCACATTCTCCTATCTAGCACGATTAATATGTGCGCACAGCGCACGCTACGCCAACAATTTTTTCCAGATTCTGATTACACCGGCGCGATACTCTGCAAACTCCGTCCTGGCCACCTGCGCAGGCTCGTCCTGCAATGCGCAACGATGCACTGCGCTACGATAGGCGCGATAGGCACCGGTCAGTAATTGCACATCGGCCGTGCTCATCAGGCCCGCCTCGGCAAGACCCTGCAACTGCCGGATATTGTCCGTGTAAGTGAGCAGCGCGGGATAATCATGTGCCCACAACAAAACATCGTATTGAACCATAAATTCAATATCGGCGATACCTCCCTCGTCCTGTTTTACATCGAAGCGGCCCGCTTCGTGCGTGCCCAGCGCAGTGCGCATACGTTCGCGCATATCATGCACCTCGGCGCGCAAGATATTTGCCTCGCGTGGGCGTTGCAAAATCTCGGCGCGCAATCGGTCAAAGCGCACAGCAATTTTATTGTCGCCCTGCTCCGCCACCACGCGGGCGCGCACCAGGGCCTGATGCTCCCAGGTCCAGGCCCGTGTGCGTTGGTAATCCGCGAAACTTTCCAGGCTACTGACCAGCAATCCCGAGGCCCCGCTGGGACGCAGGCGCACATCCACTTCGTACAATACACCTGCAGGCGTGTGAGCATTTAAAATGTGCACGATACGCTGGCCGAGGCGCGCGAAAAATACCGTGTTGTCGATTGATTTCGGCCCCGCCGTGTGTTGCCCCTCACCTTCGGTATCGTGCAAAAATACAATATCAAGATCGGAACCATAACCCAGTTCAATCCCGCCCAGCTTTCCGTAAGCGACAATGGCAAAGCCAGCTGTATAAGGCTTACCCTTGACCAGGCAATTCGGGTCACCGTGACGCGCCACTAAATGATGCCAGGCCAGATTCAATACCTGTTGCAGAATAAGCTCGGCAATCGCCGTGAGATAATCGCTGACGATCATCAGCGGCAGCACACCTGCCGTGTCGGCGGCCGCTACGCGTAGCACATGCACCTGCTTGAAATTCCGCAGTGCCTCCATCTGCTGTTCCAGATCGTGCTCGGGAATGCGCAATAAAATCTGCCGCAGCTCGCTTTCGAGATTCGCTCTATCCAGTGGTGAATAAAGCCGGCGCGTATCCAGTAATTCATCCAGCAGCAGCGGATGGCGCGTAAGCAATGCGCTGATCCAGGGGCTTGCCGCGCAGAGCTTTACCAACTGCGAAAGCGCCAGCGGATTTTCCACCAGAAGGGCAAGATAAGCGGTGCGCTGTGCGATGGCCTCGATAAGATTAACCAGGCGCATAAGCGTAACATCGGCTTGCTCAGCGGCACCGACAGCGGCCACCAGTAAGGGCATCAGGCTGTCCATGCGTCTGCGGCCACGGTCACTGAGCGCACGATAATGATGACCTTGATGCAATTGATTCAACAGACGCACAGCCTCCGGCGCATCGGTGAAACCGGCCGCCTCCAATAACTTGGCCGCTTGTGTCTCATCCAGAGTTCCTTGCCATAAGCCGTTCAGATCCGCCCCTGCGGTTTTCCCTGACTCAAGCGAACGGCTTATCTGCGGCGTCTTGAATATCTGCACAAAATGGGTGTGTACCTGCCCCGTGTATTGCACCAGCGCATGCTGAAATGTAAGCCAATTTTCATATTTCATCGACAATGCCAGGCGCGCTCGATCCGTTTCATCTGTGGGCAGTGTGTGGGTTTGTTCGTCAGCAAACTCTTGCAAACGATTTTCGACCTTGCGCAGGAATATATATGCATCGCTTAATTGCCTGGAAACCTGGACCGGCAGATAATTTGCCTGTCCCAAATATTCCAAAACGCGCAGGATCCCCGGCTCTTGCAATCGCGTGTCACGCCCGCCGCGAATTAACTGAAATAACTGTCCGATAAATTCAATCTCACGAATGCCGCCCTGGCCGAGCTTTATATTGTCTTGCAATCCCCGGCGCTGGGCCTCACGCACGATCATTTCTTTCATCTCACGTAGCGCTTCGAAAACACCAAAATCAAGATAGCGCCGGTAAATAAATGGCCGCAGCATATCCATCAACTGTTTGCCCTGCTCCTCATCGCCGGCCACCACGCGCGCCTTGACCATTGCATAACGTTCCCACTCGCGTCCGTGATTTTGATAGTAATCTTCCAGCGCACCGAAGCTTAGTACCAGCGGCCCACTGTCTCCGAAGGGGCGCAGGCGCATATCGACCCGATAGACCAATCCGTCCGCCGTGACGGCGGCAAGTGCATTGATAAGCCGCTGCGCGAGCCGGATAAAATATTCCTCATTCGTCATGCGGGGGCGTTTCCCCTGCGTCTCGCCGTCTTCGGGGTAGGCGAAGATAAGATCAATGTCGGAGGAAAAATTAAGCTCGCGCGCGCCGAGCTTGCCCATACCGATAACCATCATGGATTGGGCAATGCCTGACGCACTTTGCGGAACGCCAAATTCTTTGGACTGCCATGCGTGCAACTTATCCAGCGCGGCCTCTATGCAAGCGGCAGCCAATGCGGACAGATCCGCCAATGTTTCATGCAAATCCGCCCATCCGGCCAGATCGCGCCAGCCGATGCGCAGCATCTCGCGTGTGCGCAGGTGGCGCAAGCTCGCGCCAAGTTCTTGTTCGTTTTTTGTATTACTTACGGCGGCCTGCGCCTTCTGCTCATACTCACTGGCGGCATAATCGATAAGCAAATCGCCGCTTTTAAGTAAATCGGCAAACAGCTGCGGATGACGGGTGCAGGTTTGTGCCACGAATTCGCTATAAGCCCAAACTCGATATAAGACATTGAGCAGATCGGGGTGCGCCGGTGCTTGTACATTTGCCTCAGAGGCGGACTGCGCATAACCCTGCCAGTCACGTTCGACGCGCTCGCGCAAGGCAACCGGCAGTGTGGCTAAAAACTCCTTGCCTGCTCGTCCGCGCCCTCCCTCGTCTCCTTTTTTTAAAGAGGGGGATAGATGAGTTTTATTAATGCGGCGAGGACTTTTATTAGTGGGGAACAAGGAAAGTCTTCCTGAAAGGCTGCGTAAAATATCGCGTACTGAATTCTATAAAAAAATCCGCTTCCAGCATTCACCTAGCTTACCCAACAAGGCAAAAAAAAGCCCCACCTGTTTCCAGATGGGGCTTGGTGTTTCCCTGGCTAAGGAATTACATCATGCCCATGCCGCTGGGATCATGCATTTCCTTTCCTTCGCCCTTATCGCTAGGCAGTTCGGCAATCATCGCCTCGGTGGTGATCATCAGACCGGCAACCGATGCGGCATTCTGCAGAGCAGAGCGCGTTACCTTGGTCGGGTCGATGACACCCATCGCCACCATATCGCCATACTCGCCGGTGGCGGCGTTATAACCGAAGTTTCCCTTGCCGTCGGCGATAACCTTGCTTAGCACCACGGAGCCTTCGGCACCCGCATTGGCGACGATCTGGCGTAGCGGCTCTTCCATGGCACGGATGGCGATTGTGATACCGACATTCTGGTCTTCGTTATCACCCTTGAGCTTGCTGATGTCGCGCGATGCACGCACCAAGGCCACACCGCCGCCCGGTACCACACCTTCTTCGACGGCCGCACGCGTGGCGTGCAGGGCGTCTTCAACGCGCGCCTTCTTTTCCTTCATCTCGATTTCGCTGCCGGCACCGACCTTGATAACGGCCACACCGCCCGCCAGCTTGGCAACGCGTTCCTGAAGCTTTTCGCGATCGTAGTCGGTGGTGACTTCGTCGATCTGTGTGCGGATCAGTTGAACGCGATCCTTGATCGCCTGCGGGTCACCGGCACCGTCAATGATGATGGTGTTTTCCTTACTGATGGTCACGCGCTTGGCCGTACCGAGGTCTTCCACGGTCGCCTTCTCGAGGCTTAAGCCCAGTTCTTCGGCAATCAGGTTGGCACCCGTGAGAACCGCGATATCGGACAACATCGCCTTGCGACGCTCACCGAAGCCGGGAGCCTTGACGGCCGCAACCTTGACGATGCCGCGCAGATTGTTGACGACCAAGGTTGCCAGGGCCTCGCCATCGACATCTTCAGCGATAATCAGCAACGGACGGCCGGATTTGGCAACACCCTCAAGCACCGGCAGCATTTCGCGGATGTTGGAGATCTTCTTTTCATAGAGCAGGATCATCGGGTTTTCCAGATCCGCGCTCATGGTCTGTTGGTTATTCACGAAGTAAGGCGAGATATAACCACGATCAAACTGCATGCCTTCCACGACATCGAGTTCATTCTCAAAGCCGGAACCGTCTTCAACGGTAATGACGCCTTCCTTGCCCACCTTACCCATGGCCGTGGCAATAATATCGCCAATGGCATGATCGGAATTGGCCGAGATCGTGCCAACCTGGGCAATGGCCTTGTCGTCGGTGCAGGGTACCGACATCTTTTTCAGAGACTCAACGGCGGCGGTCACGGCCTTGTCGATACCACGCTTGAGATCCATCGGATTCATGCCGGCGGCAACTGCCTTGAAACCTTCTTTAAGAATGGCCTGGGCCAGTACCGTCGCGGTAGTGGTGCCGTCACCGGCGATATCGGAGGTCTTGCTGGCGACTTCTTTTACCATCTGTGCGCCCATATTTTCGAACTTATCTTTAAGCTCAATGCCCTTGGCGACGGACACGCCGTCTTTGGTTACGGTCGGGGCACCACCGTAGGGGGAATCCAGCACTACATTGCGGCCGCGTGGCCCCAAGGTAACCTTAACAGCATCGGCCAGGATGTTGACACCCTTGACCAGGTGACTTCTTGCATCGTATCCAAATTTAACGTCTTTAGCTGCCATATCAAGCTCCTAAGTTCAGTACTTTATTAAATAAACGGGCCGAGCCTCGATTATTGAATGATGCCCATGATGTCTTCTTCGCGCATCATCAGCAGTTCTTTGTTGCCGGGAACCTCGGTTCCGGAATACTTGGTGAACAACACCTTGTCGCCAACCTTCACATCCAGCGGACGCACAGTGCCACTATCGAGAAGCTTGCCGCTGCCTACAGCGACAACTTCACCACGGGCTGGTTTTTCAGCAGCATTATCGGGGATGACGATGCCGCCAGCGGTGGTACGTTCTTCTTCCATACGACGCACAAGGACGCGATCATGTAACGGACGAATGTTCATTAAACTTATCTCCTAAAAATTCGGGTATATAGACAATCAGGCTAATCCTTACCTGATCTCAGGCAATTATTAGCACTCATCAAGAAGGAGTGCTAATAATAGGGACAATCAAGGGCGACTTCAAGGCTGGTTAACTAAGAATTTGGTCACTTATCGCCCAAACCGGGTAATGGAGTCAGTAAGCGCGGTTAAAACCGTGGCTGTTAAGTGTCAGATGGACGAATCGTGAATGTGCCGGTATCCTTAGCCCCTCGCGCCCTTAGCTCAGTTGGCTGAGTCCGCGCAGCGGCGAAGGCCAGGCCAAGGATGGTCTGGCGGGTGATTAGTAAACATTGAGGAGAAGCCAGGGATGGCTAAAATGCGTAGCACTGCCCTCACCCTCATTCCCTCTCCCGGCGGGAGAGGGAAGAGCGAAGCGAAGGGTGTCGAGCCGAGACGCTTGCGCGCAATTTGTTTTATTTGCGCCCTTAGCTCAGTTGGGTGAGCGAACGAAGTTCGCGAACGACAGCACAGGATGTGCTGGCTGGGGCCAAATAGAAGTATCCTATCTCGCCATGGAGGCAACTATCAAAGCTACGACTAAGCGCCCTTAGCTCAGTTGGATAGAGCGTTGGGTTCCGATCCCAAAGGTCAGAGGTTCGAATCCTCTAGGGCGCACCATAAAATCAAAAACTTATAATAATAATACTTATTTATAAACGCTGGTCGATAGCCCGTTTGGTACATTTCTTGCAGATACTAAATCTGTAAAATCTAGTGATAACTCCATCTTGTTGTTTACCTCATGCCCATGCGTCAAATTAATACTAAGGGGAAAATCATGTTTAACAAAAAAAGTATTGCCATAGCCATTAGTACAGCCTTGATAGTAAGCGGTGCTGCCTTGGTTTATGCGGAAGATGTCGCGCCGGTCACCGACCTTAGCGTGGTTGTCGATACCACTACTGATGCTACTGATGCCGGTACCGTTACCACCACCGATATCTCAACCACTACCGACACAACCGCTACCGACACAACGACAGGCACTACAACCGATACCTCAACAGACACTACGGCCGATAGCAGCACGGATACCGCTGATGAAACACCCGAAATCGAAGACACCGCCTCCAGCGACGAAACTGAAACCCCTGAGACTGAAGATACGGCATCCAATGACGATACCGGTACGAACGATGGAACCGGCGACGGCAGCTTTGATAAATCGCTAGGCTCCAACGGCATTGCCAGCGTTACCCGTAACCTGGAGCGTAAACCGGACAGCAAGGGCCTGCAAAATGCCTTGGAACACCACGAGGCCAATCGTGAGCGTAATGGTCAACGTGACGTTGAGCGAGCCGAGCGCGACGCTGCCAAGGCCGAGCGGCCCGATGCCGTGGAAAAGGTCGCCAAGGTAGAACGTCCTGAAAAGACCGAGCGCGCCGAGAAGGCCGAGCGTCCGGAAAAAGCAGAGCGTGCTGAGAAACCCGAGCGTCCGGAAAAGGCAGAGCGTGCTGAGAAGCCTGAGCGTCCTGAGAAGGCCGGTCGCGATTAAAGGCTATCCATTTAACTTCAAGAGAACCTCATGAAAGAACACTATAAGTTTAAAAAAGTCTTGGCTGGTGCTGTATTACTGCTCGGTAGCCCACTAGTGGGTGCCGAGCAGCATTCTTTCAGCCTGACCAACGGCTTTGATTACAGCAGCGGTGACTACGGCGGTGCCACTGATACCCATATTCTTTATATACCGCTAATCGGCAAGTACGAAACTGAGCGGACTACATTCAAGCTCACCGTCCCCTATATCAGCATCGAAAGTTCAGGCGGCGTGGTAGGCGGAGCGGACGGCGCACCTGTTGTGATTGACCCTGACGCGGCTGGCGAGCGCACCACCGAGTCGGGCCTGGGCGATATCGTCGCCTCGGCCACCTATACAGTTTTGGACGGTCAGGCCAACGGTCTATTGCTGGATGTCACCGGTAAGGTCAAGTTTGCCACGGCCGACGAAGACAAAGGGCTGGGTACCGGCGAAACCGACTACGCTGCACAGGTCGATATTTACAAGACCTATGGTGCCTTTACCCCCTTCGGCACCCTGGGTTATAAGGTATTCGGCGACACCTCCGCAACGGATTTCAATAATGTCTTCTACGGTTCGCTAGGCGGGGCTTACAAGTTCGGTCCGCAAACCAGCGGCGGTTTGATCTACGACCTGCGCGAGGCCTCTACCGATTCAAGCTCATCGCTCAGCGAGTTAACCGCGTATGTCAGCTACAAATTCACCGAGACAACCAAGGCGCAGCTTTATGGTGTCAAGGGCTTCTCAGATGGCAGCCCGGATTGGGGTATGGGTGCCATGGTAACGATGGGGTTTTAAGATTTATTAACCGGCTACTGGCCGCAAGGGCCGGTAGCCGCATGCTGTGCAGATGTTAAAGCTTACAGTACCGTTTAAGACTTAGACCGCGCATCACCCAATCCCACGTTCATCTCACCCTGTCCACCCGCTCAAAATACGGTAGTGGCTCAGTTTGATTCTTGTCATCCCTTCGACAAGCTCAGGGTGACAGCAAAAATTTCAAACTGAGCCACTACCCAAAATACCCACACATGGATTCTCGTGACGCAATATATTCTGTTAGTAACATCGCTGATGTTAACTTGCTCATGCGCGGATATGCGCTGGCATTGCAAGGCTTCTGATTCTGCGAAGGTCTTGTCAAGCTGCGGGATGATACAGGAAAGCGGCAAAGCGGACTGCCGGTTAATCAGAGTCGCTCCATTATGCTACCGAGAGCAAACTTAATTCGCTACTGAACGCACCACGGGTAGGCTGCCTGCTAACCTGCGGCCTTGCCGCAATAGCTGTTGAAATTCCTCCACGGTCAAGGGCGTACTGAAGTAGTAGCCTTGTATGGCGTCGCAGCCTTGCTGTTGTATAACGGCGAGTTGTTGCGCATCTTCCACACCCTCGGCGATGGCCTTGATACCCAGCTTATGAGCCAGGTCGATTACCGCCGAGGTGATCGCCGCGACACTCGGGTCGGTGGCCACGTCCAGGATGAAAGAGCGGTCAATTTTAAGGGTATTGATGGGGATACGTTTTAGATAGGTCAGCGATGAATAACCGGTGCCGAAGTCATCGATAGCTAACGATACGCCCAGCGCGGTGAGTTCATGCATAGTTGCAAGCGTACTGTCCACATTTTCTATCAGCAGGCTCTCGGTGATTTCCAGTTCCAGACACTGCGCTGGCAAGCCGGCGCGGCGCAAAATACCGGCGACGGTCGTGACTAAGTCATGCTGGTTGAACTGGCGCGTGGAAAGATTGACCGCCAGGCGCAAGTGATTAAAACCTTGCGCATGCCAAACCTGTGCCTGCTGGCAAGCGGTGCGCAACACCCAGTTGCCGATGGGGACGATAAGCCCGGTTTCTTCGGCGATGGAAATAAATTCGCCAGGCGGGATGAGCCCCTGTTGGGGATGCCGCCAACGCAATAGCGCCTCCATGCCGATTATAAATCCGCTATGGAGATCCACCACCGGCTGGTAGACCAGAAAAAATTCTTCTCTTTGTAATGCATTGCGTAGGCTATTTTCCAACGTCATGCGCGTTAATGCGCGGGTGTTGAGTTCAGCGGTGAAGAATTGATAATTGCCGCGGCCCTTACTCTTGGCGTGATACATGGCGATGTCGGCGCATTTCAGCAGGGCATCTGCGTCTTCGATGCCGTCGCCGGGATAGAGGCTGATACCGATGCTGGCGCTGAGCGATAGACGCTGGCCGTTTATTTCGCAAGGGGCGGCCAGCGCGGTGAGCAACTTTTGCGCAAGGTAGGCAACGTCTTCCAGGCGATTGATTTCGGAGACCATCACGATGAATTCATCGCCGCCCTGGCGCGACACCGTGTCGTTGGCGCGCACACAGGCCGTGAGTTGGCGCGCCGCCCATTGCAGCA
>JBDSOT010000149.1:0-5530 GCA_039914705.1 Gammaproteobacteria bacterium
ACAATGCGCGCCTCCGAATCCATCAAGGTGCCATCCCAATCAAAGACTAATAGAGAAAATCTCATGTTGATCGCGATGCTTTAAATTCAGAAAGATTCATGTCTCAAACGGCTAAATTGTCGAGTACTTGTTGTAAATCCGCGCTTAACGGCGCGCTGATATTTATCTTCTGGCCGGTCTCCGGCATCTGAAAGGCCAGCGAGTGAGCATGTAAAAACAGGCGCTTGACCCCTTGCCCCTGCATACGCCGGTTAAAATCATCATCGCCGTATTTTTCATCGCCCACGACGGGGTGATTAATATGTTTGGCGTGCACACGAATCTGGTGGGTGCGTCCGTGCATTAAGGTGACATGCATCAGGCTCGCCTCGGCATACACGGTGTGCGGTTGAAATATGGTGATGGCCTCTTTGCCCTGCTCATCCACAAACACCATGCGTTCGCCGGATTGCAGGGTATTTTTACGCAATGCGGCATTGACGGTGCGGCTGCCACCCTGCCAACGTCCCTTGACCAAGGCTAAATAACGCTTATTCATCCCGCCCGTGCGCAACAGTTCATGCAGCCTGCGCAAGGTGCTGCGTTTTTTGGCAATCATCAGGCAGCCCGAAGTGTCGCGATCAAGCCGGTGGGCTAATTCCAGGAAGGGGGCATTGGGATACAGGACGCGCAAGGCCTCGATAGCCCCGTAGCTCAAACCGCTGCCCCCGTGCACGGCGATGCCCGAGGGCTTATTGAGGATCAGCAAGCCCTCATCTTCATAGAGAATGCTGTTACTGAGCCGCTGCAACACCCGTGCGCCGGGGTTGACGAGGTCTTTTTCACTCGTATCCGAGCAGCGCACCGGCGGTATGCGCACCGCATCGCCCACTTGCAGGCGGTAATCCGGCTTGATGCGCCCCTTATTAACCCGCACATCGCCCTTTCGGACAATCCGGTAGATATGGCTTTTAGGCACACCTTTCAGTTGGGTGATCAGGAAATTATCGAGCCGCTGGCCGTCTTGCTCTGTCTTAATTTCGACTAAATACGCGTGGCTGGTGGTTTTTTTGCATGCGTCGCTCATTTTTGAGATAATAGCAGACAGTCTTCGCACAGGTACACCCAGTATTCCGGTGTATCTGTTCAATTGCCGCGCGCTGAAGCCTATGGGGGGTTACCAGCGCTGCCAGACGCAATCTTGACTGATGTCCGGGTTGACACGGGCATAACAAACCAAGGGTTTTTAATCGCTCAGCCCTATTACGAGCGGTCACAATGTAAGCGCTCCCGTGTTCGTACCGGGGTATTGCGCCGGCTACAGTATTAGATCAGAACAGCCAGCCTCTGTTTGTCTGACTTTGAGAAGGTATTCTACCCTCTAATCCTCTAGCCCGGCGTCCCCATCTCCCGCGATGGGCGTGGTCGAGCGCTGAGGATTACCACATGAAGAGAATGCTGTTTAACGCAACTCAGCCGGAAGAGTTGCGTGTAGCGCTGGTCGACGGTCAGCGCTTATACGATCTGGATATCGAAACCTCCACCCGCGAGCAGAAAAAATCCAATATTTATAAGGCGAAGATCACGCGCGTCGAGTCCAGCCTCGAGGCGGCCTTTGTCGATTATGGCGCTGAGCGTCATGGTTTTCTTCCGCTCAAGGAAATCGCTCGCTCCAATTACAACCCCTCCGCCAATGGCCGCACTAACATCAAGGACATGATCCATGAAGGCCAGGAGATTATTGTTCAGGTTGAAAAGGAAGAACGCGGCAATAAAGGCGCGGCCCTAACCACCTTTATCAGTCTGGCCGGGCGCTACCTGGTGCTGATGCCGAACAATCCCCGTGGCGGCGGCGTGTCGCGCCGCATCGAAGGCGATGACCGCAGCGAACTGCGCGATGCCATGAGCGAGCTGACCACACCGGAAGGCATGAGCCTGATCGTGCGCACCGCCGGTCTTGGCAAAAGTGTCGAGGAGTTGCAGTGGGATCTCGATTACCTGTTGAACATGTGGAATGCCATTGAGGCCGCCTCCAAGGATAAGCCCGCCCCGTTCCTGATTTATCAGGAAAGCAATGTCATCATTCGCGCCATTCGCGATTATCTGCGCAAAGACATCAATGAAATCCTGATTGACGACCCCGGTGTTTACAATCAGGCGCTGGAATTCATGCAGCAGGTGATGCCGCACAATCTGTCCAAGGTCAAGTTGTATAAAGACAATGTGCCGCTGTTCACGCGCTACCAGATAGAAAGCCAGATCGAATCGGCCTTCAATCGCGAGGTGCGCCTGCCCTCCGGCGGGGCGATTGTTATTGATCACAATGAAGCTTTGGTCTCGGTTGACATCAACTCGGCGCGCGCCACGCGCGGCAGCGACATCGAAGAGACCGCCCTGAACACCAACCTGGAAGCAGCCGACGAGATCGCCCGTCAGCTGCGCCTGCGCGATATCGGCGGTCTTATCGTTATCGACTTCATCGACATGACGCCGGCGCGCAACCAGCGCGAGGTCGAGGATCGCCTCAAAGAGGCCCTCAAGATGGATCGCGCGCGCGTACAGGTCGGCCGTATCTCGCGCTTTGGCCTGCTCGAAATGTCGCGCCAGCGTATTCGTTCCTCGCTGGGTGAAAACAGCGGCATGGTATGCCCGCGCTGCGTAGGCCAGGGCACCATCCGCACCGTGGAATCCTCGGCGCTGGCCATCTTGCGCATCATCGAAGAAGACGCCATGAAGGAAGGCACCGGCAAACTGATCGTGCAATTGCCGGTCAACGTAGCGACCTTTTTATTGAACGAGAAGCGCGCGGCGGTGAATGCCATCGAAAAACGCCACAACATGAGCGTCATGCTCATACCCAATGCCGCCATGATGACACCGCACTACGACATCCAGCGTATGCGCAGGGATGAGGTCGCGGCGGCGGCGGACGAAGATATCAAGCCTAGCTATGAAATGGTCGCCACGGTTGAGGAGACCAGCGAGAAGATGGCACCGGTGGAAAAGAGTGCAGCGGAACAGCCCGCCGTGAAGGGTATCCTGCCTTACGCGTCCACCCCGCCGCCTGAGAGTGGGATGGCGGCGCAAAAGCCCGACAAGCTGGGCTTCATCAGGCAATTGTGGCTAGGTCTGTTTGGTGCCCCTGCCCCGGCCCAGAAGGAAGGCCTCAAGCCAGTTGCATCACGCGAAACAACACGCTCTGCCAGCCCGGTGAAATCCAGTGAGTCGGCCCCGGCACGGCTCGCTGAACGCAATCCCCGGCGTACAACCGGCGAGCAAAACCGTAATAAAAAACCTGCCGGTTCAGCAGCTGGCCGCCCACCCCGGCCTGCGCGGACAGATAAACCCGCAGCGCTAAAAGCCCCCAAACCTCCGGCAATGGAAACCAAACCGGTCATTGCAGCAGAAACGGCGGATATAGCTGCGCCCGAAGCAAGTCTGCCCGTGCTGCCTGCGGCCTTGGTGCCGGCGTCCGAAAAACCGCATGGTGGTGCTGGACGCCGTGGACGCCGTGGTGGCCGGCGCCGTCGTCCGGACGGCGCGTCTGTTAGCACCGCGCCTTCACAACACGTAAATCACGTCGATGCGGCACCATCTGCAATAGCTGCAACCGATGCCGCGACCGGCGTCAACGATGCCACCCAAATAAGCAATAACGCAGCGGCGGCCGCTAGCTCAGATACCGCCAGGCGTCCGGAACACCGTCAAATGCGCGACCGTTTCCAAGCCGAACCCAGCGAGTCTTTCAGCCGCGAGCCGGTTACAGTAGAGAAAAAAGATGCGGTTGGGTATGACGTCTCGGACGCTGCGGTAAGCCGCAATGTTGAGCGGCAGGAACGCGCGGATGAGCAAAATTTGACGGTGCCGGTGACGGGGCTTCAGCAGGTTGAAACGGTGAAACCACAATCCGCTCCGGTCTTCGTACCCCGACACGAATCGCCCAGCGAGCCAGTGGCAAATACATCTGGCGGCTCGCAGCATGTATCGGCAGCCGCACCCTTGGCTGAACCGGTCTCTAACGGGAACACAACTGTCCCTTCAGAAATCAAGCAGGGCTGAATAAGCCGCAGGGGTTACATTTATCAATAGCCCCGATCAGTAGCCCCGGATCAGTAGCCAAAGCGGCTTAAAATTTTGTCCACCGATTGCACATAACTGCCACCGAACAGACGGACGTGAACCAAGAGTGGATACAGATTGTAAATATCCTTGCGCTGCTCCATGAATCCGGCCTCAATGGGCCAGATTTCATTGTAACGTTGAAAAAACGGTGCGCCAAAGGTGCCGAACAAGGTAGTGAAGGCAAGCTCGATCTCGGGATGTCCATAGTAAATAGCGGGATCGATAAATCCCGTGATACGACCTCCCTGCGCAAGCACATTGGTAGTCCACACATCACCGTGCAATAATGCGGGCTGCCTCGGCTCTGTCAGCCAGTTATCCAGCTTCTCCGAAAATTTTTCCAAACGCGCCAGCATCGTATGCGGCATTCGTCCGGCATTCACTGCCTCGCCACCCATGTATAACAAACGCTGATCGCGGAAAAATTGCAGCCACGATGTCGTCTTCTGGTTCGGCTGATGCAGGCCACCGATAAGCGTATCACTCCCGAAACCAAAACTATCCGTAGTAATGCTATGCAGGTCGACCAGTAACTCTGCCGCGCACCGCTGGGCGCTATCTGAAAACCGGCTCTCTCCTTCCAGGAATTCGATGAGCAACAAGCCTGCGGAACAATGTAGTACATCTGGCACGGGTAAGCGGCTGTACTCAGCCAGGTAATTCAGCATCGCACCTTCCTGAACAAGGCGCGCCGGACGATTATTATCTACCTTGGCGACGATGCTGCTCTGATCAGCCAGGCGCACCTGGTAAACCTCTGCGATGCACCCACCGCTGAGCGGTATAATCGACAAGACCACTTTGCCAATAGCTGCCTCAATATCTGCGTGAAGTTTTGAGGGCACAGTGTTACCTGAGACGCTTACGAATATCTTTCAATAAGCCCTCTGAAGCGGCCTGCACCATGTCCAATACGCGCTCAAAACCGCCTGGGCCACCATAGTAAGGATCGGGTACCTCGCGCTCCTTCACCTGCGACGCAAAATCCATGAATAATTTTAGTTTGTCTTGATATAGAACAGGACAGATCGCTGCCAAACCAGTGTAATTTTCTTCATCCATCGCCAGTACATAATCGAATCTTTCAAAATCGTTCTTATCCACGCGCCGTGCTCGCAGGCCACTGAGATCAATGCCGCGTTTAAGCGCACTGGCCTGTGCACGATGATCGGGAGGGTTGCCAATGTGATAGGCGTGTGTGCCGGCCGAATCAACTTCGATATGCTGGTTTAATCCGTGCTGTTCGACCAGCGCTGAAAATATTCCCTGCGCCGTGGGTGAGCGGCAGATATTACCCATACAGACAAATAATACTTTTATCATGACTCCTCGCCAGTCGATAGATTAAAATAGAAAATTTCTGAAGTGCTGTAGATTAGTACCATATTAGTACCTATGCGGGCGCTGATAAGAGCAACTCAACTCTTGC
>JBDSOT010000036.1:0-9414 GCA_039914705.1 Gammaproteobacteria bacterium
TCGAGCGCATGAACCACAGGTACGACACCCAGCAAGGCAGCCTCGATAAGCCGCGCATCGCGGCCGATCAACACCACGGCGCGCGCATAATCTGCCGCGGCCGTGCGCAGCGGCGTAAAATCAGCGCCCTTGCCGTCGCCTCCGGCGATCAGCACGACCTTGCCGTTACCTTTATCCGCAGCGCTTGCCAGGCCCTGCAAGGCCGCCAGCGTGGCACCGACATTGGTTCCTTTGGAATCGTTATACCAATTCACGCCGCCCTGTTCAGCCACCCACTGACTGCGATGCGGCAGACCGGGAAATTCGCGCAAGGCCTCCAGCATGGCCGCCAGAGGTAAGTTCAAGGCATCGCCCAAGGCCAGCGCAGCCAAGGCATTGGCGATATTGTGACGGCCCTTGATACGCAGTTCGCGCACCGCTAATAAGGACTGCCCCCCTCGGGCCAGATCTGTCTCGCCGCGTACGCTGCGCAGGCCGAAGCCGTCGGGGGCAGGTGCCGCCAAACCGAAGCGTATAACGCGTCGATTGGGGCAAATCATGGCGCTCACCGTGGGGTCATCCGCATTGATGACCATCACACCGTCGCCGTTATAAGCGCGCGCCTTGGCGCGTATGTACTCGTCAAGATCCGCGTAGCGATCCATATGGTCGGGCGTGATATTCAGCACGACGGCCGCGGCGGCATTCAGCGAATACGTGGTTTCGAGTTGAAAGCTGGAGAGTTCCAGCACATAAAGATCGGGTTCGCTCTCCTGCACTAAATCCAGCGCGGGGGTGCCGAGGTTCCCGCCGATGCGCACATCAAGGCCCGCACGTTGCGCCATTAGCCCCACCAGAGTGGTTACCGTACTCTTGCCGTTCGAGCCGGTGACGGCGATAACCGGTGCGGCCGCTCCCGACATCCTGTTTCCTGCGGCACTCGTGCTCCCCTGCACAGCGCGCGCATGGCGGGCAAACAATTCGATGTCGCCGAGTACCGGGATGCCGCGCTCGATGGCCTCAATGATGATGGGTTCCTTCAAGGACACACCGGGGCTGACCACGACCTGCTCTGCGCGCGCCAGAATCTCGGTATTGAAGCCTTCCATAAACAGCGCGACCTGCGGTAATTCCTGTTGCAGATAGGCCAGACCAGGAGGCTGGGCACGGCTGTCGGTCACCGCCAGCGGCACCTCGCGCGCCGCCAGAAAACGCGCGCAGGACAGCCCGGTCTTGCCGAGGCCGACGATCACCGTGCGCGGCGCGCTGGATGTTTGTTTCATGACAGCGGCCATCGGCATATCCTGAAAAATCTCGTCTTCATCGCAGTTTTAGAGTCGCAAGGCCGATCAGCACCAGCACCACGGTGATGATCCAGAAGCGCACGATCACGCGTGGCTCCGGCCAACCCTTCAATTCAAAATGATGGTGCAGCGGTGCCATTCGAAAGATGCGTTTGCCGGTGAGCTTGAACGAAGCCACTTGTAAGATGACTGAGACCGTCTCCATCACGAATACGCCGCCCATGATCAGCAGCACCAATTCCTGACGCACCACCACGGCAGTAATACCCAACGCGGCACCCAGACCTAACGCGCCGACATCGCCCATGAAGACCTGCGCCGGGTAGGTGTTGAACCACAAAAATCCCAGCCCGGCACCGACCATGGCGCCGCAAAACACCACCACTTCGCCCACGCCGGGGATATAGGGGATGGCGAGGTATTTCGCGAAGTTCGCGTTGCCGGTGAGGTAGGCGAAGATGCCGAGCGCTCCGGCAACCATGACGGTGGGCAGAATGGCGAGACCGTCGAGACCGTCGGTGAGATTCACCGCGTTGCTGGAGCCGACGATTACACCGTAGGTCAGTAACACAAAAACCAGCCCTAATTCCGGGGCAAAATTCTTGAAAAACGGCACGACGAGCTGCGTCTCGGCGGGGATCTGCGCCGTGAAATAAAGGAACAAGGCCGCACCCAGGCCCACCACGGACTGCCATAGATATTTGTGACGCGCGCTCAAGCCTTTGGAGTTGCGCTGCACCAGTTTTTTGTAATCATCGACCCAGCCGATAGCGCCGAACAGCAGTGTCACAATCAGCACGATCCACACATAACGATTGCTCAAGTCCGCCCACAGCAGGGTCGTGGCGGCAATCGACACCAGGATCAGCGTGCCACCCATAGTGGGTGTGCCGCTCTTGGTCAGGTGCGTCTGCGGCCCATCATCGCGCACGCGCTGGCCGATCTGGTGAAAACTCAGGCGGCGGATCATCACCGGCCCCAGCCATAACGAGATCACCAGGGCCGTCAGCGCGCCCAGAATGCCGCGCAGGGTAAGGTATTGAAAGACATTAAAGCCGCTATAAAGGCCTTCCAGGGATTGAAATAGATAAAGCAGCATGGTCGTTAACTCTCCCCGGCCGGTGGCACAGTAAGCACCGCGACGACACGTTCCATACCCGCGCTGCGCGAACCCTTTATCAGCACGCTGACCGCAAACGGCTGCGCCGCATTGAGTTCATCGCGCAGCCCTGCAATAAGTTCGTCCTGGGTCACAAAGTGGCGCGCGGAACTACCAAATTGTTGCGCCGCGCGACGGCTGAATTCGCCCACGGTAAACAACCGGTCGATGCCTGCGGCCAAGGCCTGCTGCCCTGCCGCTTCATGCAGCGCGCCCGCGTCATCACCCAGCTCCGCCATGTCGCCCAGCACCAGCCAGGTGGCGTCAGGCGAACTTGCCAGCACCTCAAGCGCGGCGCCCAAAGAACCGGGATTGGCGTTGTAGGTATCGTCGATAATGCGTGTGCCGTGCAGGCCAGACTTGATCTGCAAACGGCCCTTGACGGGCTGTATTGCCTCCAGGCCGCGTTTGATTTCGTTTAAGCCCGCGCCTGCTGCGAGGGCTGCGGCGCTGGCGGCCAGGGCGTTCATCACATTATGGCGGCCGGGCAGCGGCAACCGGATCGCGATGTCGCCTGCCGGCGTATGCAATTCTAACTGGCTCCCATCGTCGTGCATTTTCCAATGGGCGCTGACATCGGCGGGGGCCTCCAAACCAAAACTCAGGCAGCGCTGGTCGCCGATCAGCTCGCGCCACAGTCCGCTAAACACATCATCGGCATTAAGGATGGCAGTGCCTTGCGTGGCTAAGCCCGCGAATATTTCGCCCTTGGCGCGCGCCACACCTGCGAGCGTTAAAAAACCCTCAAGGTGCGCGGGACCGGCATTGTTAATCAGCGCGACGTTGGGGCGGGTAATCGCGGTTAAATGCGCGATCTCGCCCGGGTGGTTCGCACCCATTTCGATAACCGCAAAACGGTGAGAGGCATCAAGGCGCAGTAAAGTCAGCGGCAGGCCGATGTCGTTATTCAGATTGCCCTGCGTGACCAGTGTGGGACCGATTTGATTAAATATGGCCGCGATCATTTCTTTTACGGTGGTCTTGCCGTTGCTGCCGGTAACCGCAATGACAGGAACAGTGAATTGCCGGCGCCAATGGGCGGCGAGGCGGGCCAGGCTCGCGCGCGTATCGGCAACGACTAAAACCGGTAGCGCATCCGATGCAGCATTATTCAGCATGGCCGCCGCCGCGCCTTTGCCATGGGCCTGCGCCAGAAAATCATGGGCATCGAAATGCGGGCCGGTGAGGGCCACGAACAAATTATCAGTCTGTAAACTGCGGGTATCGGTGCTGACGCCGCAAAATTCCACGTCCGCGCCGCAGAGCGTGGCATTGATGGCCTGCGCGGCCTGCGATAGGCGCATGCGGATCATCGTGGCAGCGCCTTGTTCAGTAGATCGAAGACCTGCTGGCGGTCGCTGAACGGAAGCCTCTGCGCGCCGATTTGCTGATAGGTTTCATGGCCCTTGCCCGCGATCAGCACAATATCTCCGGGGCGGGCATAGTTGATGGCAAAGGCAATCGCCTGCGCGCGCAGGCGCTGGATATAGACACCATCCGGATTAGCCATAGTGGAGAGAATATCGGTGACGATGCTGAGCGGGTCTTCATGGCGCGGATTATCATCGGTGACGACCACATAATCGGCGAACGTCTCCGCCGCTACGCCCATTAACGGGCGCTTGCCGCGGTCACGGTCGCCGCCGCAGCCGAATACGCACCATAATCTCGCGCCACGCTTGATGTGTTCGCGCAGGGTGGATAACACCTGCGCCAGCGCATCCGGCGTATGGGCATAATCGACCACGACCAGCGGTTGGCCCGCGCTGCCGAAGCGCTCCATGCGGCCGGGGATGGTGTTGATTCTGGCGATGCGTGCCAGGGCCGTGGCTAGCGGCAAGCCCATTAACAGCAGCGTGGCCAGCACGGCCAGCAGGTTGGCGGCATTAAAACGCCCCAGCAGGGGACTGCGTAACAGGCCCTTGCCGTACGGGCTGGTCACGTCCATCTCCAGGCCGCTCATGCTTAATTGCAGATTGCTGCCGTGCACGCCCTCAGCCGCTCCGGAACTCATACCATAAGCCACCGGCTGTACCGTGTCCGGCAGGGATGCCAGCAGTTCGCGCCCGAAGTCATCATCGGCATTGATGACGGCATGCTGCAAGCCGGGCATCAAGAACAGACGGCGCTTGGCGTCACCGTAGGCCGCCATGGTGCCGTGGTAGTCGAGGTGGTCGCGGCTCAGGTTGGAGAATATTGCGGTATCGAAGGCGACATTATTAACGCGGCCCTGCATCAGGCCATGTGAAGAGGCCTCCATTACCACATGGCGCGCGCCCTGGTTGCGCATGGTGCTGAACAAGGCATGCAAGGTCAGTGCATCCGGCGTGGTATGGCTGCCCAGCGCCACGTTTCCATAGAGTCCATAGCCGAGCGTGCCGATCACGCCGCAAGGCGTAGTGCCGTCATCACTCAGTGCCTGCGCGAGAAAATGGCTGATTGAGGTCTTGCCGTTGGTGCCGGTGACGCCGATGACACGCAAATCGCCGGAAGGATGGTTATAAAAGCGGTCGGCGATAAGGCCCAGTTGCTGATTCAAATTCTCAATGCCGAACGCAGGCACATTGAACGATGCCACGTTAGGGCGGATTTTTTGCACAGCCGGATTCGTATCGCCAGCGGGTAGCTCGTAAGCCACGGCGACCGCCCCGGCACTGATTGCGGCAGCAACGAAATCCTGTCCGTGAGTTTGCGTACCCTGGGTTGCCAAAAACAGGTCGCCGGGGCGGGTGTTACGACTGTCCAGCGAGAGGCCCTGGATGTCGCGGTCGTCAGCGGGTTTCAGGGTAGCAATACCGGCCAGCAAGTCGCTGAGCTTGTGCGTTGCGGGTGCATCGGAAGGCAAGCGTGGGGCGGTCATCATGGCGCGCCCCTGGCAGCGGTCGATGATGGCAGGATATTGTTCGAACGCAGAATGTCATCAATTGCCAGTGAGCTATTGGCGGTACCGGGTGACGCTGGCACGCGGCCACCGGTGCGTGCGGCAACTATAACCGGTGGTTTCGCGGGTTCGCGTAGTGTTCTGGCAGTGTTGAGAGATGAGGCTGCCACTGCCTGCGTGGAGACAGGGACAGCTTCAGGCCTTAGGGTTAGCATCATCGTGCTGGGCGCATTAGAGCTCAGCATCAGTCCGGGTGTCACCGCCGACAAATCATCAGGGGCCACGTCCAGCAGACGCAGGGCATCCGTCATTACCCGCGAAAACACCGGCGCGGCAATCAGCCCGCCGTAATAATCTTTTTTACCCGGTTCGTCGATCATTACTACCATGACCAGCCGTGGACGGCTTGCGGGCACCATGGCGGCAAATAATGATAGATAACGATCCTGCACATAACCGCCCGGCCCTAGTTTACGCACAGTGCCGGTCTTGCCGGCCACGCGATAACCCGGTACGCGCGCCAGGGTGGCCGTGCCGCCCTCATGAATGACGCGCTCCATCATGGTGCGCACCGCAGCGGCGGTCTGCGCCTTCATCACCGGCTTGCCGGCCGGAATTTGATCGACGGGCAGGAACGATACCGGCCGCAGTTGCCCATCGCCGGCCAGCACGGTATAGGCCTGGGCCAATTGCAGTGCAGTGACCGAAACACCGTAGCCGAACGACAGCGTCGCGCGGTCAAGATCACGCCAGCGTTGATATGGATTTAGCAGGCCGCTGGCCTCGCCGGGAAAGCCGCTGCCGGTGGATACGCCAAACCCTGAACCGGAGAACACATCCCACATGCGCTGCGGCGGGATAGCGAGGGCCATTTTGGTGGCACCGATGTTGCTGGATTTCTGGATGACCGTGGAGACATCAATAAGGCCATAGTCGTGTAGGTCGCGGATCATTTTGCGGCCGACTCTAAAATAGCCCGGACTGGTTTCGATGGGCGTGTCCGCACGGTACTGGCCGGACTCCAGGGCGGCGGCGGCGGTAAAAGGCTTGATCGTCGAACCGGGTTCGAACACGTCGGTAACGGCGCGGTTGCGGGCACCTACCGTGCGCACCTGGTTCGGTCGGTTCGGGTTGTAGACCGGCAGGTTCACCATCGCCAGCACCTCGCCGGTGTGCACATCCAGCACTACGGCCGAGCCAGCCTTGGCCTGTTGCTGCGTGATGGCCGCCTTCAATTCGCGATGCGCCAGATACTGGATGCGGCGGTCAATGCTCAGGCGCAGATCGCGCCCCGGACGTGGCGCCCTAATGCTTTCGACATCTTCGACAATGCGCCCCAAACGATCCTTAAGAACGCGCTTGGCACCCGGCACGCCGTGCAGCCATGCGTCATAACTCAACTCCAGACCTTCCTGGCCGACATCATCAATACCGGTAAATCCCAATATCTGGGCAGTCACCTCGCCGGCGGGATAGTAGCGGCGGTATTCACGTTGCAGAGAAATGCCCGGAATGCCCAGGGCCATTACCTGCCGGGCAACATCGGGATTGATGCGGCGCTTGAGGTAGATAAATTCTTTATCCATGCGTGCAGACAGGTGTTTGCGCAATTGCTTCGCATCCAGATTTAATAATTTAGCCAGCTGCGGCCAGTTCGCCTGTGCGCTCACCATGAGTTGCGGATTGGCCCATACCGAATCGACTGGTGTGCTGATGGCAAGCGGGTCGCCATTGCGGTCGGTGATCATGCCGCGATGAGCGGCCACCGGAATTACGCGCAAGTGGCGGGCATTGCCTTCACCCTGTAGAAAACCTTTATTGAAGACCTGCAAGTCCACCACGCGCCACACCAACATAAGCGTAACCAGACAAAGCAGGGTCAGTACCAACATGCGCCGGGCGGGATAACTGCGCGGAAAGGTAGGCGGGTTTCTCATGGTCTTACGATCACCACGGTTTCCGGTGTGGGGGCGATCATGTCGAGTTTGGTGCGCGCAACGGTGTCGATACGGGCATGCGTAGCCAGCGTGCTCTGCTCGAGTTGCAACTGACCCCATTCCTCATTCATTTTGTCGCGCGTGCCTTGCAAGGTCTGTAAGTCAATGAACAGCTTGCGGCTCTCATGCTTGGCGTACACCACGCCGATGGCCGAGGCAAACACCGCCAGCCCCAGCAAGCCGAGCAATAGTTTGAAGGCGCTAAACCGGGAGCCTTTATTGCGCGCCGTGCTCATTGCGGGTATTTCCGATGCGAAGCAGTGGGGATAGTGGCTAACGGGGCACCGCCTGTTTCGGCGAGGCTTTCCGCAATGCGCAGGATGGCGCTGCGCGCGCGCGGGTTAGTCACGATCTCGGCCGCACTGGGGTGAATAGCCTTACCCACTGCCCACAGACGCGGATGCAATTGCGCTTGGGTAACCGCCATATCGGATGGAAAGTCATCGCCGCGCGCCTGGGTGCGAATAAAGCGCTTTACCAGGCGGTCTTCGAGCGAATGAAAGCTGATCACTAGGACACGCCCGCCGGGGGCCAGAATATCCAGAATGTCATCCAGGAAGGCTTGCAGGTCGTCGAGTTCGCGATTGATGAAGATGCGAATAGCCTGAAAGCTGCGCGTGGCGGGATCTTTGCCTTTTTCCCAAGCGGGATTAGCCTTTGCCACGATCTCGGCGAGTTGCCGTGTGCGGGTGATCGGGCCTTGCTCGCGGGCCTTGATAATGGCGCGCACGATGCGTTTGGCGTAGCGCTCTTCGCCGTATTCGCGCAACACGCGGATCATCTCGGATTCGGATGCGCTGGCCAGCCATTGCGCCGCGCTGACGCCGCTGTCCGGGTTCATGCGCATGTCCAGTGGCCCGTCGTGGCTGAAACTGAAGCCGCGCTCCGCGTTGTCAAGCTGCGGTGAGGACACCCCCAGATCCAGCACAACACCGTCCACCTGATGCAATAACCCGTGGTTTTGCACCTGCCCCTTCAGATTCGCGAACGTATCCCGTTCAATCATGAAACGCCCATCCGATACAAATTTTTGCTGTGCCGCCTCACAAGCCTGCGGATCCTTATCTATTGCCAGCAGACGTCCGTGCGGCCCCAGCTTGTCCAATATCGCCTGGGCATGACCGCCACGCCCAAAGGTGCCGTCGACATAAACTCCATCCGGCTTAATAGCCAATCCTTCGATTACTTCCTCCAGCAGAACCGGGCGATGAGAAAAGTCGTCAACCATCACAAGCCGTGTTAACGGGCATCACAGTGACAAATTTTTCAGCCCATCCGATAATTCGGCGTAGTCCTGGCTATCTTCCGCCATCCAGGTTTCGCGGCGTGCGACCCAGATGGTCTCGTCCCAGATCTCGAATTTCTTGCCCTGACCCACGAGCGTAATCTGCTTATCGAGCTTCGCCATGGCGCGCAAAGGAGGCGGCAATAACAGGCGGCCCTGGCCATCCAGTTCGCATTCCGTGGCATGACCGATGAGAATGCGGCGTATTTTTTGCGCGGCCTTGTCGAGGCTTGGCAGGCTGTCCAGGATGCGCTCGATGGCCTCCCAGACAGGTAGCGGATAGAGCCATAGGCAGTGATCTTCGGGGTCGGGATCAATAGTGACGATAAGCTGGCTGTTGGACTCGGCAATCAGGCGCTCACGATATTTGGCCGGCATGGCCATGCGCCCTTTAACGTCCAGACTTAGCGAATTAATACCCCGAAACAAGCAACGTACCCCCTATTAAGGTCTTAAGGTCTCCCCACTATTCCCCACTTTGTCCCACTTTTGTTCACTATAGGGAGATGAAGTTGTGCTTGTCAAGCGAAGTTCGTAAGTTGGAGCGTAAGCGCAGATGGGCCTACAAAGGGCGCGCGAAGCGCTGCTAAGAGCAGCGGAAAAAATAGTGGAGCTTATGATGGACTTAGCGGCAAGGTGAAAAATAAAGGAGGGAGCCGACCTGTAAGCCGGGTTCTGTCGTGAGCAGTCATTCATCTGGGATACACGTCACCGTGTACCTCAAGCAATCTACCCGGTAACAGTGCGGGCCGCACTATCGTTACCCTATTTGATCTTGCTCCGGGTGGGGTTTTCCCTGCCACGCCTGT
>JBDSOT010000087.1:0-32793 GCA_039914705.1 Gammaproteobacteria bacterium
CAAAGGCGGGACGACTTTGCAAAAGTTTCTCTAACAATAAAGCCAGATTCAACTCACCCGCATAACGCGCGCGCGGCAGACGAAACTCGATGCGCGGTGCCCATTCGTCCTGCACGGGTCCGGTGCTCGGCGCGAGCTTGCCCCAATAGCGACCCAGCCAGGTCCACGCACCTTCGCCGCCGGTTGCCTGTTGTTGAGTCTGGGGCGATAAGCGCTGTAGATTGACCAGCATGGCGGGCGCGCCCAGGAGTTTATCCTTTGGTCCGACCAGCGCCAGGCGGAAGCCGTCGACGAATAGGACTGCCTCGGGAAACGCGCGCTGAAAGCTGCGCAGCACAATATCCAGCGACTCGGCGTCGAATTGATTGAGGGCGAGCCATTGCACGAACAGGCCGCCATCGGCGAGCCGCGCGCGCGCGCGCGCGAATTGCTGAACCGATAATAAGGCACTGTGGCCAGCCAGATCGGGGTGAAACAAATCGCCGATGATGACATCGTACGAAGCGGTGTCGGCGCGCAAAAAACGCCGCGCATCATCGCGCATTATTTTTGTCTGCTGCATTATGTTTTTATTGACGGGGGCAAACTGTATACGCGCGGCGGTAATCGCACCCTGCGATAGTTCGACCGCCGTGCGCGACAGGCCCGGAAAGGGCTGCGAACCGGCTACCGATATCCCGGTGCCCAGACCCAGAAACAATACGGAACGCGGCGCAGGATGCAGTAACAACGGCAGACGTGCCTGATTTTCCTGTACGGCAACAGCAGCCTGATCCGAGGTGGCATCCATGCGTTGCAGGTCTGTGAGTAAGATGCGCTGGCCGTCGGGGCGCTCGATCACTTGCGTGATCGTTATTGCATCTTCATGTTGGTAAATATCTTTTGACCCCGCCTGCGCAACCGGCAGCAGACGCGCCACCGGCGGCAATTCACGCACCGGCCAGGCTAGCAGCCCGAGGCCCGTCAAGCCCAGCAGAATGATGTGCCATCGGCTATGGCTAAATAGCGCACCACACACAAACAAAAGTAATGCCGCCATGCACACTGTTCCAGCCGCGCCTAACCATGGTAGTAGCAGTGTCCCGGCGAGGATCGCGCCGAGCGCCGCGCCCAGGGAGTTCGCTCCATAGAGCCAGGCCCCGGTTTGCCCGGCGGTTCCCGCACGCGCGCTGAGCAAAGGCAGCCATGCGCCGAATATCAGCGTCACGGGCATGGTAATTGCGGTGAGTATTAAGGCCTGTGCGGCGACTGCGCCAAACAGGCTGTTGAAATTCGCCTGCTCAGCCCAAGCCGAAACGGTCGGCAACCACCATAAACTGAGTAACGCAAACGCACTCGCGGTCAGTGGCAGCAGGCTAAACCACGGCCAGGAGATATATTTAATCCTGTCTACACGATTTACCAACAAACTACCCAAGCCGATGCCGACGACAAATATTGCCAGGATTACCGCCAATACATACTCGGTACGCAGCAACACCATGCCGAACAGACGTGTCCAGGCAATTTCTAGGATCAGCGCCGACGCGCCGACGCCTGCGTAAGTGAACAGGGTTAAAAAACCGGGACGCTGGGCCTGAGCAGGAATTTCCGTAAGCTGTTGCGCAGTGTTCGTGAAACGAGTCATCAAAAATGCAGCCAGCCCCACGGCAAGGCCGATCCCGGCAATTATTTGCATGGCGCGCGACCAGCCAACAGCGGGCAATAGCCACAGCGGCAACACTGCGCCCACGCCGCCGCCGCAGGCATTGAGACCGTAAATTTTGCTTAAGGAAGTTTGGCTGGGAGCTAAGGCCTTGAGCATAAAAGCAAAGGCTGCACCCATGGCCACAGCGGGAATCAGCAGCAATACCAGCGCACTCACGCCTTGTATTAAATACCACACCAGTAACCCGACCTGCGGAGCAAGCTTAGTCAGCAAGGTATCGAAGGCCTGTAACAGCACTGGTGATGCTAACGCGTAAAGCGCTACTGCGGCCTCTATCAGGGCGAAGATTAATAAGGGATTGCGTACCCAACGACAGTAGCGCGCACCCAACAGGCTGCCGAATCCCAGGCCCGCCATCAGCGCCGTTACACTGACAACCACGCCGAAGATACTGACACCAAATTGCACGGCAAGCATGCGCGCCCACAGTACCTCGTAGGCTAAGCTGGTCAGCCCGGATAGCGTGTAAAGGAAAACGAGTATCGCCGCCCACATAGGTAGAGCCAGGTGTCGGTGCGGAACGCGCTCAGACAAGGCTGCTGCTTGCGGAAGCGCCACGGGTGTTGTGTTCAGAATGGGAAGAACCAGACGATTGCGACAACGGCATGGATAATTGCCAAGGTGACAGTGAGTCCGGCGGATAACATATGCGCGACAAACACCGGCTTGCCATACACACCCATGGCAATGCCGAGGCCTGCCGTGACCAACACTCCGATCAGCAGCGTAATACCCATAAAGAATAAAATCTTATGTTTTTGTTTGGTGCTGATGGCGAGTGCATCGTCCAGCTGCACCCTTTTGTCAGTCTGGCTTTCGAAGGCCTGCAGCACGCGCTGATTGTCCTGGGCCGACACCGGCATACTCAAGCCGAACATGATCAGCAATACTATAAGCACGCCTGTGAGCTGCCCGCTGCCGCGCGCGCGCAGGGCCTTTTTATTAGTGCGGAAAAATGTCATGCCTTTGTGCTAACTATCCGCACTATCATCATCGCGGTCGCGGCGCGCATGCCGCCAGTACAACCACACCATAACCACAAATGGTGCCAGGATACCGATCAGTAAAAACAGGAAGATGCGCCACGGGGTCTCTATGCTGACATGTAAATAGCGGTAGCTGTCTATTGCATAAGTCGCGTTAGTGAGCATGAGTAGCGGTAAAAAAAATGCCCAAGTAATTTTTTTAATCATGGCTGATCTGTGACATCTTGTGCGCAGCGAAACCCGTAAAAGTCAGAGGCATAATTTGGCAGGGAATAATTGCGATGATAGGTGGTCGTGGAGAATGGGTCGCTCTTCCAAGAGCCACCGCGCATACTTTTGTAGCGGGCATCCGTGGTGATTAAATCCAGCACTTTTAATGAGCGATCCGCAGCCGAACCCACCACGCCTGCCTTTGCCTTGAATAGATCCGGTGCGGCATCGGTGTCGGCATAAGGTGAGAATTCATCTGCTGTCCACTGGCTAACATTACCCGCCATGTCCATTATTCCATAGGGACTTGCACCTTGGGGATGCGCCGTTACGGGTGTGGTGCTGCCGACATTGTAATAGGTGTTCAAGCGGCTGGGTTCCATTACGTTTCCCCACGGCCAGCGCCGTCCATCCGTGCCGCGTGCCGCCTTTTCCCATTCGGCCTCGCTGGGCAGGCGTTTACCCGCCCACTGCGCATAGCTATTTGCGTCATACCAGGAAACCAGGTTCACCGGATGCAATTCTCTGCCGCCGGGGATTTTACCGTTTACCCAGGTACTCGGTGGACGATGACCGGTTGCGGCAACAAAGCGGGCATACTGAGCGTTAGTGACAGGATATTTATCAATCTTATAGGCCGGTAGATCAACACTATGTTGCGGGTGATTTTGTTCATTCGATTGCTCGCTGTCGGTTCCCATCAGGAATTTGCCCGCTGGAATTTCAATCGTTGTCTCAATATCTTTCCATTGCTCCAGGGTTAGCAGCCCGGTGACCTCCTCTGGGGTATAACTCGCCACCTGGACGTTGCCTTGGTGGGCCATGGTCATGGCCACCTCACCGGCCGCCCGGATACGCGAACGCTCCTCCGTTAGATCATAACTCGCCTTGCTGCGCATATCGGCCATGCGATTCGCACCAAGTTGCACAACGTGCACGGTTCCGCCGATCATCGCGAGGGCGGCGCAGGTCACCAAGGTCGCGAACAGGTAACGTTTGCGTTTATCCCGTAGCGTGGCTGATAAGCGCGACTGTGAATAGTTTGACGATTTTTTCAAGGGAGGTTTGCTGCGGAATTAACAACTAATGCGTCTGGTCATTAGCGCGCTGGACCTGGCGAATAATCCTTGCCCGTTAATTTTTCGTACTCGGCCTTTTTAGTCTCAGCAAGATACCAGTTCTTAACCTTCAAACCCGCCATGTAAGCTGCCAGCATTCTGCGGTCTTGCTCGGGAAGGTGCGCGTACGAAGGCATCTGATATTCCCGCTTGAGTCTCGAGGGCAAGATCGACTGTGGGTCTTTAGCCGAGAAATAGATGTAAAACCAGGCCTCATTGCGTAATGAGCCAATCCCGTCCAAGGCAGGTGCCGGGACAAACTCCAGCATGTTTCGCACTGTCCAGAGACTGTGGCAATCTTTGCAGCGCAGGCTGCGATATATATCAGAACCAGCACGATTTACCGCAGCTGAGGCGCTGCTATAAAAAGGAATGCCGGGATCCGGCTCGGTCTGGTTGCTTAAATGCCAGATATTCTTGGCCATCGCTATCACCACAACGACGCCAATTACCGCCAATACCCATTTCTCGCCACTGCGCATAATGCTATTTTTGGTTTGCCCGCTCTCTCAACAATTCATCGCGGCGCTGAATTTGCTCCACCATGACTTCCTGGCTTTTGGCATAATCTTCCGGTGACATCTTGTCTTCATCGTCCTTGTTAAACATCACATACTTAATATCTTCGTCAAATTGCTCGTTACGAAATGCCCAGCGTATACCAAATATTACAGCGATAATTATCAGGACACCCACTACCAACCACAGATAAAGTGTCCAGCCATCAGCCAGCATATCCGTATTCATACCTGAATCCTCCTAAATTAGATAACCACCTAACAACTGTAATGCGCCAAATATTATAGACACCAGTATCCCAAAGAAAATCCATGCAAATAACCATTTCTCTCCGGTTTTTAATGCTTTGCTATTTTTCCCCTTCATAAAGGCTATTACAATACCGGAGAACAGCATAATACCAAGTATCAAAAAGACAAAGATGCCTACACTGAACTGTTTGCTATGGATGTTTTCAATGCCGGTATAGTCGGTTACAGACGACGGCGCGATAATTATTGAGGCAGAATAATCGGATGATGAATAAGGGTTCTGCTCACTCCCCGTGAATTCTTTATTTGTAATCAGCTTCATCCTGCTCACACCAAATCTAAATAAAATGCCACCCAAAAAACGATGCCGCTCAATGAGCGGCATCGTTTACATCTGTATGCAAGTTAAGACTTGATCCTTTACGGTTTATTCCGGTATGGCTTGTTCTTGTAACGGTTCGGCGCATAACGATCCACGATAAAGCTATAAATTATCGGCGCAATCAAGGCCAGTAGAGTTACGCCTAATAGGGCCAGTGGTGGGTTATCTAATTCAATCATGCTGATACCTTTCTGTCATACATAAATCCATCGCGTGCAGCGGACTGACTTTTAACATCCGCATCATCTTCATCTTCGTATGAGCGTTCATTCCCGTGCGTAGGCTGCATGCTATTCGGTGGCAGACGTTTAACTACAATAAATACGGCCAAACAAAAGTAGATGATGTAGAAGATATCAATGAAATAGCCCGTATCCCACCAAGGTTGCGTGCGGACTACACTACCGTCTTCGCGAATATTACCTTCGAAATTTGCCACCACGGTTGTATTACCCAGCACGGTCTGCTCTTCCAGACGGGCATTCTGAGCTTTAAGGTCTGCGATAATCGGCTCGAGTACGCGCAGGTCATCCATAGTTACCGGATGACGTACCTGCTCTTGCAGGTGTGCTGAACCGCGCTCTTCGATGGTATTTACAATGTGATCCATGCGCGCCTTATCGTTTGGAAGCGCTTGAACCTCAGGTGTGTTCATTAAGGCCACATACTCTTCGTAAATGGCGGCCGTTGGGCGTTGACCCCAGAGCGGGAAGGTCAATAAATAGGCCGATACCATAGTCAATACGAGCAGGTACACAACCGGCAACGGCAAGCGGTTGTTATTCTCCATGATCCCGCCCATGCTTTCGGATTCCCATAAATCCATCGCCCGTTTGTTTAGGTCATCGGATGAAAGGGAATGTAAAGGCTTCTTAAAATGCCATGACATAATATATCCTCCTACTTCAGATTCAACACAAAGTCGATGAGATAACGTATTTCACTGTCGCTACGATAGGCCGGTACATCTGGCGGGGTTATGCGATTACCGTCACGGTAAGAAATAAACTCCTTGCGCCAGGCGTCATAATCAATCTTGTTACCTTGAGCATCCTTCTCGCCCCACAAATAGTCAAAGCGCGGCATGATGGAGTGTGGCTGCACCAGGCGCGGATTGAAAAAGTGCAGCATCATCCACTCTTTAGACGAGTTGCGCGAGCCAACGTGCAGCAGATCAGGCGCTTTGCGATCAGAACCAAAAGCGGTCGGTGATTCGCCGTTAAAATCCCCCAATAATGGCGGCGGGCCAAATACCTGAAAATCCTGAGTCTGCTCGGGCAATAGGGTGTGACACCACCAGCAACCTTCGCGCACAAACATCTGCTTACCCGCACCTGCGTAAATAGTGTTGGCATCCCCTGCTGATTTTAATACTGCATCAGGTTTCCATCCCATCGTGGCCGTGGCATTTTCAATATAGGGATATTTTTTACCCTCGAAGTCGCCTTCCTTTACCAGGAATACGGCTCCACCGGGCGTCAGCGCGTCACCGATCTTGCCCTGGCCAACGCTTAATTCACCAACACCCTTACCTAGTATTTGAGGATGCAGAATACCGCTGGGAAAAGGCGCATCGGCGGTGAAGACATAGGCATAAGTCTCCTCCATGGGCACATTGGTCATTGGGTCCTGCTTGAGCAATACCTTTTTCGGCTTACCCTCACCCTTCAACATGGGGTCGTGAAAGCTGAAGCCACTAACTTGTCCGTAGGTAAGTTGCTTGTCCAAGGCTTTCGCCGTAGAACCTACCGAGATAATGTTATAGCTGGGCATAACCAGCGTAATGGCCATGGAGAGCGATAATGCCACTCCAAACATTGCTGAACCAATCTTATATTCTCTAAAGGCCACGCCAGACCTCCTCCCTTACTTAAATGTAAACCAGAAATATGTTGTATTAACGCTCGTAAGCCAACTCATGCGCCAGACGGCCTGCCGGTAAAGGTGTGCCCTCACGCGCCGTCATATACATATTGTACAACCAGACGCAATTGCCCAAGAATACCAAGGTACCACCAAACCAACGCGCAATCATATAAGGATGCTCAGCGACCACGATATCAATATACGGCACCTCGTAAATCTTGCCCGCACCTTGAATTAGACCCGCAATTGTCATGGATATCCAATAAATCGAGAAACCTATCAGCAACATCCAGAAATGGAAGTTTGCCAGTGCTAAAGAATACAACTTACGCTTCATCAGGGTTTGCATGCCATAGTAAACAGCGGCGACTTCAATAAATGTAGAGAAGCCGAGCAACGCCAGATGAGCATGGGCCACAATCCAGCCGGTGCCATGGATATACCAGTTGATCGAGCGCGTCTGCTGAAAGCCGCCCTGCATGTTCAGGGGAATGGCCAGCAATACGCCCGTTACAGTGAAGCGCGTCTCAATGTTCTCAACGAACATGTTCCACTTGCCCTGCATCGTAAGGAGAATATTCGAGACAAAGGCGATGGCCGGCACCAGGATCAATACACCTTCCACTGAGGCAAACGACTTCAACCACTCCGGCAACGGAGCCGACATCAAATGATGCGCCGCAGGGGTAGAATAGAAGATTACAATCGACCAGAAATGCAGATGGCCGATGCGGTGCGAGTAGAGCGGGTTACCGGTGAGTTTGGGAATGGTGTAATAGGCAATGGCCGCAGCTACCGGCGTGATCCATAGGCCCAGAATATTATGTGCATTCCACCAGGTCAGATAGGCCTCGGTCAGGCCGGTAAGATGGAAATACTCCGGCAAATTCCCCACCAGCAACACGATGATGAACATGAAGGTGGAGCCGGCAAAGAACCAATTAGTGGTGTAGATGCCTTGTGTGCGGCGGTGCGCGATGGTCATCCATACGTTAACAGAGACTGGAATGAGTACGAAGAACAGGAAGATAAGATCAATCGGGTAAATAAAGTCCGAGTATTCACGGCCCGAGGTCATACCCATCCACATGGTCAGCAGGCCGAGGGCGAGGCCGATATTCCAGTTCAGACAACTCCAGACACCGAGCTTCTCCGACCAAAGCTTTGTGTTGCCCAGCGCCGGCGTGATGTACATCATGGCGCTTGCGAAGGCCATGGAAATCCAGCCGAAGATTACCGCCATGACGTGAACTTGGCGCATCTTGCCGAAGGCGAACATCTGATAGCCGGTTACCCAATCAGGAAATCCTAATTTTGCGGCGTTAAAGGTTCCGAGGCCGGTACCGATGACGAACCAGATGATGGCTGAGAACCCGAAAAATATCGACGACGTTCCCGCCGGGATGTCCTCATTTTTTGCGAATAGATATTTCTGTAACATGAAAATAATACCTCAGTAGAGTTTCAAGCCCGTAAACACACTACCCAACCACAACGTCCAGCCACCAAGTCCGGACGACGCTCAACTATTTGATTTTTTATTTGAAGGACAGCAAGGTGAGATAAGCCCACGGGTTCCACATTTACCGCATTCCTGACAGGGTGTTAGTAAATACCATGCAAGCCACATGCTGGAGAAGGCGATAACCATACTCAGGATGCCGGCAAAAGTCGCTAGATATACCATTACTGCGCTCCGAAAATGAGAACTACAAAGCTTAAAATTAAATTCAAGTACCGGCCGGGATTAATGGCTGGCGCCGCCCACTCTCTTCTGCGCCATCTTATCATGACCGTGCAGGGCCATCAATAAAATCGCGATAAAGGCCACCCCAAACACGAGCATGGTCCAAGTCATGAATCCATTAAAACTGGTGGGGGTGTACGAGTCCCAACCGCCCCAATTGGAGAATTTACCACGCCCAAGGTTGGCCATGAGGTAAATACCGAACACGCTGCCGTTGCCCATGCCTACGACCATCCCGACCACAGCGCTAAGGAGGAGTGACTTTCTTACCATTCCAGACGAGGATTTTGCCATACTATTCTCCAAACTATTTTTTATTCGGATACCGCGCCCAACGCAAAGTTACGCACCTTGTTAAAGCGGATAAAATTTACCTGAGCACCTGTCCAATTGCAACCCGCAAAGGCATCATTTATAAATTATTTATGAAAGAAATCTCAATCTACTTACTTGTTGCCATCGCCGGTCTGAGTGTGCTTGGCTATTCGGTGCATATGTTGATCGGCGGTCTGGTCTCAAAGTCGGCAGAACTCTACGCAATCGTAATCGTCTGTCTACTTGGGATTATTGTTATGGCATTCATGGCCTGGGACATTATACGGCGCAGGCGCTAACGTCCACCCAACGGGTTTATTGGTAAATCTTCAGTTGTTTATTTATTTCCTTGTAGGTGGCCTCGTCGGCAAATTGGCCCTTATGAAATATGTATTGCTGACGGCGGCCTAGCACATCCGTTCCGGTAAGCGCGAAGGACTTGCCTTGCGTATCGCTGTAATAGCGCAGGTCTTTGCTCAGGTCAATTTGCTCGCCGTTGCGCAGCATCAGACGAGTTCGAGCCGCGCCAATATCCAACGCAACCGGTGCTGTGGAGACCAACATTAACCGCGTTTTCAGGATACGATTGGCACCGGCAAGGAAAAAGAACGAGGCGAGGAAAAACAGTACGTAGGCAAATTCGTGATTCGCCCCATACCAAAGCTTGAGTGCGATCATGGAGAGGATGGCCACGGTAGGCACATACAGTAGTAAATCCCACAGCGCCCCCTTACGATCCGGACGCAGCGAATAGCGCATCTCATCAAGCACAACTTAACCCGCCTCGGCTTGCAGGACTTGGCGCAGGGCCGCATCCAGCTCCTGATATATCATGCGGCCGGATTGTACATAGCGCACAACATTTCCCTTGTCGATGATAAATGTCCAGGGGTCTCCCATCACGCGGAAGGCCTTGTACGCCCCCGGGTTTTGATATTGATCCATGTGCAGAAAGAGAACTTGTGACTGATATTTATCGACCATTGACTTGAGCATTTGCAATTGTCCATCGCAGGGCGTGCAATGCCCTGGCGTTGCAAATTCAACAACGATTGGCTTGCCTAATTTGAGCGCCTGATCGAGCGAATATTGATACATGCGCTCATCGGGATGCCGGTAGCTGGTGATCTTGCTAAAGTCGCCGCCCACATCGGCCAGGGTCTTGGTTTGAATGGAGGGTACCCGAGCACCCACCTGCAGGCTTGAACCTTCCGGACATGCGGACAGTAAACCCGCTATTAACAAAACAACTCCGGCGCACGTCAGCCTACGCATGTTCGCGCCCCCACCCTTGGCCAGTGCGAAACAGGTTATAGGCCCAGATGCCATTCGCTGTCAGCACAAGAAGGCCAAACATTCCGACGCTTATCATGAACGGCCGGACAATCGCGCTGACCTCTTCGGCTGTCATTTCCATGCTCGCCATCCCACCTAAGCTTCCAGCAGCAACAAACGATGTAACCATACCCAATAGCCCGATGTTGTGCGTCCAGAAGTGAATCTTGACCAATTTCAGGCTGTAAATAGGCCGATCCACCAGGCGCGGAAAGATGTAATACAGCGCGGCGAATATGGCCATTTCCACCCAGCCGAGCAGGTTTATGTGCCCATGACCCAGCATGATGAGATTACCGTGCGGCCTATTGTTAATAAATTCCCGTAAGTCCGGGAGCATTCCAACTATCACGCCCCAGGAAAAACCGATGATGCTGTAAACAATGCAGGCGTAGACAAACCATAGAATATAACGCCTGTATTCCCGGTCTTGAGCTACGGAATTATTCATTCAGCGGCCTTCCTCTTTTGCTCCGCCTCGCGTTTTAATTTGACCCGGATATCCTGATATTTATTTTTCCATTGTTCCGGTGCCCACATATTGACCATGCTGTCGACAAAGCCCGATTCTTCTAGTGGCGGCAGGTTTGACGAGGAGGAACCCTGCACCGCCTTTAGTTCTGAAAGGAATACCGCAATATTGTTCAGCTCCTGATCCGGCATTGACTGGACATAAGCCGCTTCCTTGACCGTACCAAAACCATGGTCGACAGTGGGTGCCTCAAACGTTGCCTCAGGGTTTTTCAGAAAGCTCTTTATCCACTCAGGCGAGCGCCGTGAGCCAATGCCGTCCAGAGACAGACCATTATTAGTGCCGCTACGCATAGCCCGATGACAGCTGGTGCAGCCAGCCTCCCGAAAATCCTTTGAACCCTTTAAGCCCTGCGGACTGAAATTGAAGGAAGTAAGCGAGGCAAACATGGGTTCGGTAGCGTGACTGCGCACCGTTTCCATAACTATGTATCCGATTATGGCCAACACCAGAAACCCGGCAAATACGCCGAACATAATCTTCTCGCCCGGCTTTAAAGGTTGTTTTGGCTTCATGCTTGAATTATAGCACCAAGAAATTTACTTATAGAGAAATTTTAGACTCAGTTTAATTTAATCGCCTGCGCCGGACAGTTGCGGCCAGCAGCCAAAAATAAAGGGCGGTTTAGCCGCCCTTTATTTAACTATCTAATGTTAGTTCACGCCCAGAACTGTCTACTTGGCGTGCTCCGCTGCGGCAACGCGCGGCGTATACTCGTGCGGCCGCTCAGGATTGCCCAAAGTCCGGTCAGGTGCAGACGTCAGGTATGCGGAGACATTGTGAATATCTGCATCGGTCATATTCTTTGCAACAGCGCGCATTTGGCCCAGCATATCGTTCTCGCGGCTACCATCGCGCCATTTATTCAACTGATTAACCAGATAAACATAGCGCTGACCACCGATCATGGGGTAGATCGGCGCGGCACCTCTGCCGTTGAATTGATGGCAACTGGAGCAGGCTGGCACGCCTTGCTTAGGAATGCCATATAAAACGATGCCCTTACCTTCATGACGTATGCCTACCGGGACAGCGCCGCCGGTTTTTATCTCTTGCATATTGGAGGCTGAGGCAAAGCTGGGTTGATTAATACTGAACTCATGCGATGCCACATCAAGGCGATCTTGCTCGCTGAGCGCCTTGGCAATACCATTCATTACGCCCATGGTGGTATCAGTGCGCTTGTCAGTGGCAAAGTCATGCAACTGCTTTCTCAGATAAACAAAGCCTTGACCCGCCAAGCGCGGAGTTCCCATATTATCATCCCCCAGGCCTTGCTCACCGTGGCATGACATGCAAGGTGGAGCCTCACCCTTGCCCTCGTTGAATATCTTGGCACCCGCCTCAGGGCTTGCCTGCATTTTCGTACCGGATGCTGAACTCTTACCAGCCTCCGCAGACCAAACGTATGCCGGAATTAACGCTGCCGTAAGCAAACCTACAACGGGCAGCAACTTCGCCCCCCAGGAAATAAAACGTCTCATAATTGAAGCCATCCTATCGTTACCAGAAACTTAGCTTGCGCCCGTGATTCAATCTCTATATCTCTATATGAAGGATCAACGCGCACCGTTAGATTAAATTTAGATTAAATTACAGTTGTCACCCAATTAGCGATGATTGCTGGGGTTATTGCCGGAGTTTCTCTTGCTGGCCCATTTGAACATGATAACCGCCACGCTAATTGCCACAACAATGATGATGGCATACATAGTAAGCACATCGCCCGTCGTATACTGCACAGATTCTTTAGTTAGATCAACGGATAAATCCACTGCACACCTCCCGGCCCAAGTGTTCCAATAAAAACCAATTTTTTAATTATATGCATTTAAGCCAAAAGGACGCAAGCACCGGGCCAAGCTTTTCTCCGGTTAGCGATAAATGAGGATGGGCTGGATCGCCGCAAAAATTTATCAGTGTAATTTGGACGCTTAACTGGTGCCGCCTATGATAGAGTTTATTGCACATACCAGCTAAGCTTTAGAGGGTAAATTTCTATACGGTCGATGGTCACTTCATGGCCTCTGTCCATACAAACACAGGGATTTCCCGGTTCGATCTGCGCATTTAAGCAAGAGATGCCCGCCATGGTCATACAAGATTTTGCTGTTATCATTCTGTTGTTTATCTTTGCCGAGATCATCTTTTACATGGTCATCATGAAGGGCTTGCTGTTTAAGAGCATTACCGGCCGCACCCCCGAAGAGGAAGCCCTGGCTGCCAAGGAAGCTGCACCGTTATTCTCCTTGGAACTGCGCCATATTCCGGTAGCGTATAGCGGACAGTCCCGCGCTCGCGAGCGTGCAGTCGCGGGTAGCTCCAACAGCAATCTGGCAGAACAGATGGTTGATTTTCCGGCCATCGTCCGCCAGGAATTGCAACATCTAAACCTGGAAAACACGCGCTTTGTGCCACCCTACAAGTTGCGGGTTGGGGAGTCTAAGCGCGTGGAGATGATCGTCACACAAAACATTGTTGCTAGTGTAACCCGGTCCCTCAACGCTGCCTTTCCCTCCAATATAACCAGTTTAAAGGCAGAGGCATTGATGACAGTGTCTCTGCATGCCGAGGGGTTCATGATAACGCCGCTCGCCGAACCGCAACAACGTCTGGGCGCGCAAGCTGCCGTGCAATGGGCGTGGGACATTACCCCTTTAAAGACGCGCGGCAGAACGCTGGGCTTCGATATTGTGCTTAATTTAAAAACGGCGAGCGGCGATGAGCGCAGGAAATACACCTGGCGCAATGGCCATGTTGAGGTGGCCGGGAATTTTTATTTCACGCTTAAACGATTTTTAAAATGGCGTAAGAGATAGGCTTTTTGATAGTGCTCATCGCGCAACACACGCAACCTTTTCTGGAATATGGGTTACGTAGACCCTTATCATTCTACGACATCCTTGTAGCCGAATGCGTTAAATAGCTCTCGACTTAAATCTTCTGCGATGGTCATCGGATCAGCTCCGGTTACACGAACATGCTCGGGCCACAAAATCTCCTCCTTCTCGTAGGGTTCCGAGTAATTGTTGGCGCGTATCCCCGTCATGATGCAAGTGCCTTTCGCTTTCAAATAAGCGCACGACACCAAATAGGGGACATCAGTGCCTGAAACATCCAAAAGCTCCTTGAGTAAATGGCAGAATGCTCGGAAAAGATCGCAGTAATCAGAATGCAAAACGTAACGAGTTACCCCTTTCACATCTGCTGTGTATATTCCCCGATAGAATACAGAAACATATCCGGTTCGGTGAACTTCGGTTTCCCAATTTGGGTTTTCCCGCTGATCTCTCCCAAGCAGCCCGTCAATCGTCGGACGTGGAGCTATGTCACTGGCAAGGTCGCAATAATCTTTGTACTGATTGCGCCGGGCATTGCCCCTTAAAACCCTTTCATAAGATGCCTCAAGAATATTCCACGCGGATTCTGGCGCGATCAAGGGCATCGCTTGAATGAAGAAGGCTGCTTCGGGCTTAGAATTCAATACCTCCCGCACTTCGTCTAGCCGCGTTTTTATTTGTTGACGTGCCCGATATTCAGCGGAAGCTGAGGTGAGGACAGCTTCCCTCACCTCGTGCGTTGTCATCGGGAAACTTGACTCTGAGTGTCTTGCATAAAAAGACCGATGCCCTGTGTGGGTGACCATATGAGGACGGCTAAGACTTGGCGGAATGTGAATTGCGATACAAAACTTTCCGTTGGCGAGCGGTATTGAAACGATTCGAAGACCTGGAATCCGAGGGTCAACCGAGGTGCTTGCCAAGCGTTCTAGATCTTGAGCAACACCCTCTCCTCCGTCCAGACCGACCAACTGATTATCTACATAAGAGACCATCCATCGGTTCTTTGACCCCAATAAGCAAATGCCCACCTGCCGCGTTCGCCATTGCAGTAACGTCCTTCAAGAACTCGCGCTTGGCTTCCTTATCTGATGAGCCGGAAAGCGTCTCTTTGTAATCAATGTAGAGGCCCTCCGAAATCTTTAGGGAAAGAAAATTCCTAAGCGATGCTTCAGTCAATCCGAGAAATTGCTGAGCGGTTAAATACATATAACTACCATTAAATGTAGCGTGCGCTATGCGCACGCTACTGTTAGTAACTGCAGGTCTAGCGCTTTAATAAGATCAAGACGCCGGCGGCGATGGCGATAATGCCCAGGATCAGGGAATCGTATTGGAAACTGATGTTGATTACGCTTCTAAGCCCCGTCGCAATTAGCCAAATTGCCAGCAAAATCATGCCCATATTTCTCATTATCATCTTCCTCGTGGTGGGTGTGTCCGGCGGATGATAGCGCGTAGCTTGTATGGAGTAAAATAACAAAGAGTGGCGTGCGCTGCGGACACCCGTACCAGTAATGCAGAAACCATCGTGCGCACAGCGCACGCTACTTCGGTGGCAAAAAAAATTCAGTCAAATTATTAAGGTAAAGCTTGCCTAATTCTGTCGGTCGTATCTCCTGGGCATCGCATTCGATCAGGCCGCGTTGCTCGGCTTGATTGAGTGGCTTCTCTATATGCGAGAGCGGCAGGCCGGTGCGCTCGGTGAATAAGGGCGTGGCAAACCCCTCACTCAAGCGCAGGGCATTCAACATGAATTCAAAGGCCGCATCGTCCGGGCTGAGCGCGGTTTCTTCGCCGATACATGCGGGACTGCCCGCGCTATCCAGATAGGTTTGCGGTTGCTTCTGTTTCCAAATCCGCGTGATGCCCTGCTGGGAGCCATCGGTGATCTTGCCATGCCCGCCAGCGCCAATCCCCAAATAATCACCGAATTGCCAGTAATTTAAATTATGCCGGCATTGCCGTCCCGCCTTGGCATAGGCCGACACTTCATATTGACTGAAGCCGCCATCAGCCAGCATTTCCTGACATTGCTCCTGCATCTGCCAGGATTCATCATCTGTGGGCAACACGGGTGGCTGGTGATGAAACAGCGTATTAGGTTCGATAGTCAGTTGGTAAAGCGAGATATGGGTGGGTTCCAGGGCGATGGCCGTATTTACATCGGCGATGGCCTGCGAGATACGTTGGCCGGGTAAGCCAAACATCAGGTCGAGATTGAAGTTATCAAACCCGGCGGCGTGCGCGGCCTCGGCGGCGACTATAGCCTCGCGGCGGCCGTGGATACGTCCAACACTGCTCAGAAGGTCATCATTAAAACTTTGCACACCAATGGACAGACGATTAATGCCTGCGCCGCGAAACTCATGGAATTTCTGCATCTCGCTGCTGCCGGGGTTTGCCTCCAGCGTAATCTCTGCGTCGGGGTTGACGGTAAGACGCGCGCGGATGCCGCACAACAGCCTGTCGATGGCATCGGGAGAGAACAGGCTGGGTGTACCGCCGCCGATAAAAATACTCGTCACGCGCCGCCCCCACACGCGCGGCAAATCTTGCTCAAGATCGTGGATCAACGCTTGTACGTACTCGCGTTCCGGCAGCGCATCTTTTTTTTCATGCGAATTGAAGTCGCAATACGGGCACTTACGCGCACACCAGGGGAGATGGATATAAAGGGAAAGCGGGGGCAGGGCGACAAAGTTAAACACTAGCGGCTAAGGATTGCTCAATCATGGTCTGGGAGAAAGATGGCGATCTGCATGAGTTGAGATAAGCCGGGGTCACGTATCTTTAAGCAGGCTCGCTAATTGTCGCAGCGCCTTGGCGCGGTGGCTGAGTTGATTTTTTACGGCGGGAAGCAGTTCAGCGGCGGCGCAGCGGTGCGTGGGGACGTAGAACACCGGGTCATAGCCGAAGCCGAAGTCACCTTGAGGTTTAAATAATATGCGGCCTTCCCAGGAACCCTGGGAGATGAGCGGGGTGGCGTCGTCTGCGTGACGCAAATAGACCATTACACATTGGAAGCGCGCGCGCCGTTGGTGTTCGGGGATGTCGTTCAATGCCTGCAATAATTTTTCGACGTTTTGCGCGTCGCTGGCGGCAGGTCCGGCATAGCGCGTGGAATAGATGCCGGGCGCACCGTTGAGCGCTTCAACTTCGAGGCCGGAGTCGTCGGCGAGCGCGGGCAAGCCGGTGTGGTGAGCCGCGTGGCGCGCCTTGAGAATGGCGTTTTCCACGAAGCTTAGGCCCGTCTCTTCCACCGGGGGGACATTGAAATCGGACTGCGCGACGAGTTCTATCGCGCCTTCGGAGAGGGCCTCGATCTCGCGCAGTTTGCCGAGATTGTTGCTGGCTAATACGATGCGTTTCATATCAATAAAGTAGTCTGTGGTTAGTGAAAAATAAACTTAATTTAAGTATATGTAACCTGATCAATTCTGACTGAAACTAACCATTACTTGCGAGTTATCACTCGTCTAATACCGTCCGTTGCTTCTTGATTAATTCGGTAATCCCGCCCTTGGCCAATTCCAGCATGGCGAGCAGTTCGTTCATATGATAGGCATGACCCTCAGCCGTGCCTTGAATCTCAATAAAACCGCCGGCCTCGTTCATTACCACATTCATATCGGTCTCCGCCTCGGAGTCTTCACTGTAATCCAGGTCGAGCACCGGGTGACTTTGGTAAATCCCCACCGAGACCGCTGCGATGTAGCCGTGGATCGGGTCTTTGGAAATAACCCGGCGCTTGCGCAGTTGTTTGACGGCATCGACCAGCGCGATATAACCACCAGTAATCGCGGCGGTACGCGTCCCGCCATCAGCCTGGATGACATCGCAATCGACCACGATGCTGCGCTCGCCCAAGGCCGCGAGATCGACCACAGAACGCAGTGAACGCCCGATCAAACGCTGAATCTCCAAGGTGCGGCCGCCTTGCTTGCCGCGGGCTGCCTCACGATCCATGCGTTTATTGGTGGAACGCGGCAACATGCCATATTCGGCGGTCACCCATCCCTCACCTTTCCCCTTGAGAAAATGCGGAACGCGATCCTCCACGGTGGCGTTGCAAATGACCTTGGTATCGCCAAACTCGACCATCACCGAGCCTTCGGCATGTTTCGTGTAATTTCTCGTTAGTGTGATGGGGCGCAGTTCATTCAAGGCTCGTCCGCTCGGGCGCATACTGGGTAATCCGGGAATATGAAGGGTGCGTAGCTTAGCACATCAAGCCTGTTCAGACATGACAGCGGGCTACTCATCCGGCAGCAATTCGCGTCCCCAAACATTTCGAGGCCTTAACAGCGCATCAGTTCGCACGGTATAGTAGAGATTCACTAAACTTTTCCAAGCAGGAGGACACGGCCTTGAGTTGTGGAACGCTGTATATCATCGCGGCACCGTCCGGCGGCGGAAAATCGAGCCTCGTTGGCGCCCTGGTAAAGGCCATGCCCAAGCTCAAGGTTTCGGTGTCACACACCACCCGCCCCATGCGGCCCGGCGAGCGGGAAGGTGTCGAGTATCACTTCGTGGATCAGGCCAGCTTCGATGCCTTACTGCTGGAAAATACCTTTCTCGAACATGCCCGGGTATTCGATCACTGTTACGGCACCTCGCGTGAATGGGTATTGGAGCGCCTGCGCGAAGGCACCGACGTCATCCTTGAAATCGACTGGCAGGGGGCGCGGCAGGTGCGCAAATTATTGCCGCAAAGCGTGGGCATTTTCATCTTGCCGCCCTCGCGCCAATTGCTGGACGAGCGTTTGCATGCGCGCGCGCAGGATCCGGACGAGGTGATCGCACGACGCATGCGTGGCGCGATTACCGAACTCGCGCACTACGACGAGTTTGATTACCTGGTGCTGAATGATGATTTCACCTCCGCACTGGCCGACCTGCAAGCCATTATTCGTTGCCGGCAATTGAGAACGCCGGTGCAGGTCGTCAATTTAAAGGACTTATTGACCAGTTTATTAGTATAATGGCTCGCATAGTCTATGTTTCATCTCGTTTAATCCCATCACCGAACCGCTTCAGGAGTACAGCTATGGCCCGCGTCACCGTGGAAGATTGCCTCGATAAAGTCGACAACCGTTTTCAACTCGTGCTGATGGCATCCAAACGCGCGCGCCAGCTTGCCATGGGCATGGAGCCGCTGGTGCCTTGGGAAAACGACAAGCCTACGGTGGTTGCGCTACGCGAAATCGCCGCAGACAAGATCAATCGCTCAATTTTGGATGATATCAGCCAGCGCCAACCCGAGCCTGAGATCGCCGTTGAGATAGCATCCGCAGAAAAAGAAAAGGTCGAAGAAATCTGAAAACTCGCTTGAGTTTTTAAGTTCTTGGTCTGGCCGGAAAGAGACTCGCAACCACATACTTAAACTGAACAGGACCCCATGTTCCTCATCGGCGATCTAACCGCCATGCTTGATGCCTACCTGGAACCAAGCCAGGTCGAACAGGTGCACCGGGCCTACGAATTCGGCGCCCGCGCCCATGAAGGCCAGCAGCGCCTGTCCGGCGAACCCTACATCTATCACCCGCTGGCCGTTGCCAGAATCCTCGCCGAAATGCACATGGACGCGCAGAGCATCATGGCCGCCCTGCTGCACGATGTCATCGAAGACACCGCCACCGCCAAGGAGCAACTCGCCAAAGACTTCGGCGACGAGGTTGCCGAAGTGGTCGATGGCGTCAGCAAGCTCACCCACTTCAAATTCGGCACCCGCGCCGAGGCCCAGGCCGAAAATTTTCGCAAGATGCTACTGGCCATGGCGCGCGACATCCGCGTTATCCTGGTAAAGCTCGCCGACCGTCTGCATAACATGCGTACCCTCGGTGCCGTCCCCACCGAAAAGCGTCGCCGCATCGCGCGCGAAACCCTGGAAATCTATGCGCCCATCGCCAACCGTCTGGGCATGAACAGCCTGCGTCTGGAGCTTGAGGATTTAGGCTTCGCTGCGCTGTATCCGGCGCGCTACCGCGTCCTCGCCGAGGCCGTGAAGCGCGCGCGCGGCAACCGCAAGGAGGTTGTGCGCCAGATTGAAAACTCGCTCAAGCGCCGCCTGCGTGAAGAGGAACTGCCGGGCGAGGTTATCGGGCGGGAAAAATATCTGTACAGCATTTACAAGAAGATGAAGGCCAAGGCGCTGTCGTTCGGTGAGGTTACCGACGTCTACGCCTTCCGTATTATCGTGGAGTCGGTCGACCAGTGTTATCGGGTGCTGGGTGCCGTGCATAATCTTTATAAACCGGTGCCGGGCCGCTTCAAGGATTACATCGCCTTGCCCAAGGCCAATGGTTATCAATCTCTGCATACGTCTTTATTCGGCCCCTACGGCGTGCCTATCGAGGTGCAGATTCGCACCAAAGACATGGACAAGATCTCCAGCGCCGGCATCGCCGCGCACTGGCTGTATAAATCCAGCGACGGCGGGGGCAGCAGCACGCAAAAACGCGCTAACGAATGGTTGCGCGGCCTGCTTGAGATGCAGATGAACGCCGGTAACTCGCTGGAGTTTCTGGAAAACGTAAAGATCGACTTATTCCCCGACGAAGTTTACGTGTTTACGCCCAAGGGCAAGATTATGGAGTTGCCGCGCGATGCCACAGTGGTTGACTTCGCCTTCGCCGTGCACACCGATGTCGGCAACTCCTGTATCGCCGCCAAGGTCGATCACCGGCGCGCCTCGTTAAGCACCACACTGCATAATGGTCAGTATGTGGAAATCATCACCGCGCCAGGCGCGCGGCCCAATCCCGCCTGGTTGAATTTCGTGGTCACCGCCAAGGCGCGCGCCAATATCCGGCATTATCTGAAAAATCTTAAACACGATGAATCCATGGAGCTTGGTCGGCGCCTGCTGGACAAGGCATTGGACAGCTTTAGTCTATCCATCAACGACCTGCCGCCGGGTAGTCTCAGTGAATTGTTGCAGGAATATAAACTCAAATCGCTGGATGATCTGTTTGAGGATATTGGTCTTGGCAATCGCATGGCGGTCCTGGTGGCGCGTCGTCTGGCACCGATCAGCGAAGATGTCAGCGCAGACAAGGCCAGCGGCAAACAGGCCCGCACCGGCGCAGATCACCCCCTGTCGATCAGGGGCACTGAGGGCATGGTGGTTACCTTCGCCAAGTGCTGCCGGCCAATTCCGGGCGACCCGATATTGGGCTTCGTCAGCGCCGGGCGCGGCATCGTCATTCATACGGAGGCGTGTAACAATGTGGCCGAGTTTCGCAAGCGCCCGGAGAAGTGGCTCGACGTCGAGTGGGCGCCGAATGTCGAAGGTGAATTTCCCGTGGAGATTCGCGTCGAGGTCGCCAATCAGCGTGGCGTATTGGCCATCGTCGCGGCCGCCATTGCAGAGTTGGGCGCGAACGTCGAAAATGTCGGCGTCGAAGAGCACGATGGCATGTATACCGCCATCACCTTTACGCTGGCCGTGCGCAATCGCATTCATCTAGCCAAGATTCTGCGCCGCTTGCGTTCGATCCCGGTGGTGGTGCGGATTACGCGTACCAAGGGGTGAGGTGCGAAGCACCGAACGCCCTGCCATGGATGGCAGAGCTGGGGGTTTAGGGAACCCATATCGTCCCGCCAAGGACGGCAACATTGAACCGCAGCGGACGTATCGTCCGTGATAACAATTTTTAGATCCATCAGGAATCTCATGACCACAAAACATGTCGTCAGCACCGACCAGGCCCCGGCGGCCATCGGCACTTACTCACAGGCCATTAAGGTTGGCAATACGGTTTATCTATCGGGTCAAATTCCATTGCAGCCCGCAACGATGGAGCTGGTCACCGGCGACGCGCGCGCGGAGATCGGTCAGGTGTTCGACAACCTGCAAGCCGTGGCAATTGCAGCGGGCGGCAGGCTTGCAGACATCGTTAAATTGAATGTATTTCTCACCGACCTTGCGCATTTTCCATTGGTGAATGAAGTTATGGCACGCTACTTTAAAGAACCTTACCCGGCGCGCGCCGCCATCGGCGTTGCCGCGTTGCCTAAAGGTGCCGCAGTGGAAATGGATGCTGTCATGGTATTGGCGGAATAGTGCATAATTTCTCCTGCGATTTTCATGTAGTCACGCTGGAATTTGCCCACCTGATTCCCGCATCACTTACCAGGCCGCGCGTCCCCTGAGTCGAACACCCTCACATCATACCGGCGCAACGTCAGCGCGGAATTCCGCACTGGCGACCGCGCAGAATATTTCCATCACGCACCTCAAGGGTATCGGGCCGCGCCAGGCGGAGCGCTTCGCGCGCCTCAACATCCGTAGCGTGCAGGATTTGCTGTTTCATCTTCCGCTGCGCTATCAGGATCGCACTCGCGTTCTGCCCATCGGGGCGCTGCGGCTGGGTGATGAGGCCGTGATTGAGGGTGAGGTGCAACTGACCGATGTGCGTTTCGGCCGCCGCCGCACCTTGCTGTGCCGTGTGAGCGACGGCACGGGTACCCTTACACTGCGCTTTTTTCATTTCTCCGCCGCGCAACAGGCAGCCTTGGGACGCGGTGTAAAATTGCGCTGCTTCGGCGAGGTGCGCAACGGTCCCGCCACGCTGGAGATGGTGCACCCTGAATACCAGCGTGTCGACGCCCTTGCACAGGACGCACCTGAAAGGCAGCTCACTTCGGTGCCGGAGTTTCTCACGCCCATCTATCCGGCCACCGAAGGCGTGCAGCAACTTAGCCTGCGCGCGCTCACCGGGCAGGCCCTGAAACTATTGCACGCGGGCACGCTGGTGCTTGAAGAATGGTTACCGGCCGCCGTGCTAGCATCCTTGCAACTGCCTTCACTCGGCGAGGCCGTTGCCTACGTGCACTACCCGCCACCCGATGCGCCGCTGACCCTGCTCGAACAAGGCCAGCACCCGGCACAGCGCCGCTTGGCCTTCGAAGAATTGCTCGCTCACCATCTTAGCCTGCGCCTGCTGCGCAACCAGGTGCAACGCCAGACTGCACCCGCACTCGACGCCCCCGGGAAATTAATTGCGGCCCTGCTGTGCGCGTTGCCATTCACGTTAACCCATGCACAGCAACGCGTGATCGGCGAGATCCGCCACGACCTGCGCCGCGCTACGCCGATGCAGCGTTTGGTGCAGGGCGACGTTGGCTCCGGTAAGACACTGGTTGCCGCCTGCGCCATCCTGCATAGCGTCGAGGCCGGCTACCAGACGGTCATCATGGCACCCACTGAATTGCTCGCCGAACAACATCTCTATAACTTTACGCAGTGGCTGGCACCCTTGAATATCGAAGTTGCCGGCCTGTCGGGCAAACTCAAGGGCGCGGCGCGTGCGGCACTGATCGCGAACATCGCATCCGGAGAGGCGCGCGTGGTCGTAGGCACTCATGCCTTGTTTCAGGAAGGCGTCAGCTTTCCAAAACTCGGCCTCGTGGTAATCGATGAACAGCATCGCTTCGGCGTGCATCAGCGCCTCGCGCTGCGCGAGAAGGGCTACAGCGATGGCCGCTATCCGCATCAACTCATCATGACGGCGACGCCGATCCCGCGCACGCTGGCAATGACCACCTACGCCGACCTCGACATCTCCATCATCAATGAATTGCCACCCGGCAGGACGCCGGTAGAGACCGTAGTGATTTCCGATCAGCGCCGTGCTGAAATTGTCATGCGTGTGCATAACATCTGCCGCGCCGGACGCCAGGTTTATTGGGTATGTACACTCATCGAAGAGTCCGAGGTATTGCAATGCCAGGCGGCCACGGATACCGCGACCAAGCTTGCCGAGGCGCTGCCGGAACTGCGCGTCGGCCTGGTGCACGGGCGCATGAAGGCTGCGGAAAAAGGCCGGATGATGCAGGATTTCAAGGCGGGACTTATTGACTTGCTGGTAGCCACCACGGTCATCGAGGTTGGCGTGGATGTGCCCAATGCCAGCCTTATGATTATTGAAAACGCCGAACGTCTGGGCCTCGCACAACTGCATCAATTACGCGGGCGCGTTGGACGCGGCAGCGAGGCTAGCCATTGCGTGTTGATGTACCGTAACCCGATCTCCGCGCCGGCCAGGGAGCGACTCGCTGCCCTGCGCGCCACTAACGACGGCTTCGAGATCGCGCGCCGCGATCTCGAATTACGCGGCCCCGGCGAGGTGTTGGGCACACGCCAGACCGGCGTGCTGCAATTGCACATCGCCGATCTGATCCGTGATCAGGATCTGGTAAGCGCGGTAGAAAGCGCCGCCGCGCTTTTATTGCAAGACTACCCTACCCATGTACAACCGCTCATAAAGCGCTGGTTGAATAACGCGGCCCAATATGGTGAAGTCTAGTAATCATAATATGTCTACCTTAGACCTCATGTGGCTATTTTAGTGTCGAGCTATGCTGCCCCAGGATAAATAATGCCGGTACCCGACTTTCAGACAATAATGCTCCCGTTAGTCAACTTTTGCCGCGATCAGCGGGAGCATACAAATCGAGAGAGCCTTGCTTTCCTTGCGGAAAAATTCAATCTAACCGATGAAGAGAGAAACGAGCTTCTTCCCAGCGGTCAGCAGGCGGTCTTTGACAATCGCGTCGCGTGGGCGCGTGCACACCTGAAAATGGCCAAAATTCTCGAGAATATTCAAAGAGGAGTTTTTAAAATTACCCCGCGAGGTATGGACTTACTAAATAGAAATCCAGAATTTATAAATCTCAAATTACTTCAGCAATTTCCTGAATACCTGGAGGCCCGAAATCGCCGGAAATTGAAAAATGAATCTCCGGTAGAAGCCGATCAAGAGCAAAGCCAAACACCTGAAGAAATCCTGGAGGATGCTTATCAAAGTATAAAAAATGCTTTGGCCAACGAGCTTGTACAACAAATCAAGATAAGCTCACCGCGATTTTTTGAAAAACTTGTCGTCGAACTTCTTGTAAAGATGGGTTATGGAGGAACCAGAAAAGATGCCGGCAGGGCGATTGGCAGGAGCGGTGATGAAGGGATCGACGGAATTATAAATGAGGATAGGCTCGGCTTGGATGTAATCTACATTCAAGCAAAGCGTTGGGCAAATACAATAGGGAGGCCTGACATTCAGAAGTTTGCCGGGGCACTACAAGGTCAACGTGCGCGCAAAGGGATATTCATAACAACATCAAATTTTTCAAAAGAAGCGGAGGACTATGCCTCAAGAATAGAAAATAGAATTATTCTTATTGATGGAGAGTATCTTGCCCAGTTGATGATAGACCATGGCGTGGGCGTTACATCAGTTGCCGCATATGAAATCAAAAGAATAGATTCAGACTATTTTGCTGAAGAATAACGCTATTGTGAAACTGTTATCTCGGCGCATGAAGTCCGTCAAAAAGTTTTTCGGATCCGGCTCACGCCTGTTGTTCAAGATCGCCATTGCATTTTTTTTATTCACCATCGGGCTGGTTTTGCTGTTTAAGTGGATCGATCCGCCGGCGACGTCGGTGATGATTATAAATTATATTGATGCGCGCTTTGCCGACGGCCAGAAAAAATCCCTCATCAAATATCAATGGGTGGATTACAATGATATTTCGCCTTACATGCCGCTCGCCGTCATCGCCGCAGAAGATCAAACCTTTCCTTTTCACAATGGCTTCGATTTCAGGGCGATGAAGATCGCCTTTAAACTTAATCGCGAAGGGAAATCGATTCGCGGCGCCAGCACGATCAGCCAGCAGGTAGCCAAGAATTTATTTCTCTGGCTGGGCCGTAGTTATTTGCGCAAGGGGTTGGAGGCGTATTTCACTTTACTGATTGAAACCTTATGGTCAAAGCAACGCATACTTGAGGTTTATATGAACATTGCGGGTATGGGAAATAACATGTTCGGTGCCGGTGCGGCGAGCCAATATTTTTTTAAAAAACCTGCGAGCATGCTATCTCCACACGAGGCGGCGTTGCTTGCCGCAGTGTTGCCCAGCCCATCGCGCCTGAAAGCAGCGCGACCTTCTGCTTATCTTCGTGAGCGGCAACGGTGGATTTTAACGCACATGAATTTACTGGGCGGCATCGGCTATCTGAAAAATATTTAGTGCGGTGCCGTTTATTTTCTGCCGCCGCGTTAGCCATTTATTTAGAAAATTATTTCCTTTAACAAGCATGACATGAATCTAACCGGTACCCGTATTAATCCATCGTGGCGAAAACCCGGTTGCCTGTTACGCTCGAACTTTCCGGAGAATATCTGGGGTTGGCTGCTTGATACTTCTTCACTTACACTCAGATTGCAAAATACTTATGGCGGTGAATTTAAGGTGCAGTTGCTTAATCAGGGTTGGGCGCGTCCCTGCCGCGAAGAGGCGCGCATTCTGGGTCTGCGCACCGGGGCTTTCGCCAATGTGCGCGAGGTGTATCTGTTGTGCCGTGGGCGACCTTGTGTGTTTGCGCGCACCGTTATCCCGGCGCGCACCCTGAGCGGAAAATACCGTCGCCTCACCCGCCTTGGCGGAAAATCGCTCGGTGCAGTGCTGTTCGCCGACAAATCCATGCGGCGCAGTAACCTGGAGATTGCTCACATTATGCCGGGTCAACATTTATTCGAGCGTGCATCTCATGGTCTGCCCGTCAAGCCACGCATTATTTGGGGAAGGCGGTCCTTGTTTCATCTGGCCGAAAAACCGCTGCTGCTGTCTGAAATTTTCTTACACGATATGCCGCAAAGCGTATGAAAAACATGATTGATCGTCTGTATCAATATGCGCTGCTCATGCGGCTCCATCGTCCCATCGGGATTTTTCTGCTGCTGTGGCCAACCATGTGGGCACTATGGATTGCCGGTGACGGGCGGCCTGATCCGCTGGTAGTGACCGTGTTCGTGCTCGGCGTAATCCTGATGCGCTCGGCGGGCTGCGTTATCAATGATTATGCCGATCGCAATATCGACGCGCACGTAAAGCGCACTGCAGACCGGCCACTCGCGGCGGGCCGTGTAACAACAACTGAGGCGCTGAGTCTATTCGCAGCCCTGTGTCTCATTGCATTTGGCTTGGTATTGTTGATGAATAAGTTGACCATCGCCCTATCGTTTGTGGGCGTATTGCTCGCCGCAAGTTATCCATTTGCCAAACGCTATACGTATTTGCCGCAGGTGCACCTGGGGGCGGCCTTCGGCTGGGCCGTGCCCATGGCATTCGCGGCGCAGACCAATACATTGCCGCCCGTGGCATGGCTGCTGTTTATCGCCACGCTATTATGGGCAACGGTTTACGATACGATGTATGCGATGGTGGATCGCGAGGACGACCTGCGCATCGGCGTGAAATCGACGGCTATTTTATTCGGCGACGCTGATCGCATCATCATCGCTATTATTCAGCTCACGGTATTGATTATCCTCATCGCCGCTGGCCTGCAATTGAAGCTGGGCATTTATTATTATTCGGGCCTGCTGGCAGCAGCCGGTTTTTCACTCTACCAGCAATATTTAATCAAGGGCCGCGATCCGGCAAAATGTTTACAGGCCTTTCTCAATAATAACGGGTTTGGTCTCGCCGTCTTTTCCGGCATTGCGCTGCATTATTTATTGCGCTGACGACTGTCTTGGAGTTACGCATGATATCAATGGCCTCCCTTAAATCACGCATGGCCTTACTCATTGTATTAATGAGCGGTGTGCCTTTTATGCCTCAACTAGCCAGCGCTGTGGAGTCTGGAGCTAGTACCCCCAATGCCGCTACGCGTACGGCCGAAAAAACCGCAGCTGAGGAGCTGGCGGCGCGGCGACAGACGATTGAAGAGGAGCAGGTCAACGTTGCGCGTGAGCGTCGCGAACTCAATGCCTTGCGCGAACAAAACACGCGGCAACTCAAGGCGCTTGATATCGGTCAGATTGTGCGCGCCACGGTTGAGCAGGCCGAGCTGGATGCGGACTCGGCGCGCGTCAACCTCAGCGGCGTGGAGGTTGAACTGCAAAGCGCGGCGCAGAAGGTCGAGTCTCTGCGCGCGAGCATCGAAGCCTTGCAAGAACGTCTTGAGTCACTTAGCAATAACCCCAGCGATACACTCGAGGCTCAACAAACGGCCGCTATGATCGGCGAAGACTTAGCCCTGCAGCAGCAATTTTTGACGCTCGAAGATCAACACCTCGCCAATCTTCAGGCGGCGCGCTTTATCGCGGGCCAGCGGCTCGAGATTGCCAGCAAATGGGCCGACGAACTGCGCAATCAGTACAAAATGGCGCGCGAGCTGAGCGATAAAGCCGCGCTCGGCCAATTGCAGGAGCGCATTCAAAGGGAACAGCAGCAATTGCTTGACGAAGTTGCCGATCTTCGTAAGCGCTTGAACACCGCGCAGGGAACCTCGGGCGAGGCGCAAGACACGCGACGCAAGCTCAAAACCAGTCTGCTGGAAACCGAGGAACAGGCGCGGCTGAAGCAAACCGAACTTGCCCTGGCGCAGGCGCAGGCGCGACTGAACAGCGTGGAATCGGTACTCACCAACAGCGCGGCGGATACGGATGAACTGGCGACCACGGTGAAACAAGCCGATGCCTTATTACAGGAACTTGCCGCGCGCGCCGAATTTTTGCGCAATAAAACTGCGTTGGTAAAACAACAACAGGTTGCCATCATTAAAAGCCTGTCGGTGGCATCGCCTGAGCGCAAGCAGGCCATTCAGGATAGTCGCGTGCTTACGACGGTGTTGGATGATCTTGGCAAGCAGTCTAAGCAGCTGGCATTCTTAACCGAGACCGCGCTCGACCGGCGCAACAAACTCAAGACACGTCACGAGCGCAGGGTGCGCGAGGGTTTATTGGTTCAACAAACCTTCCCGTCCGATTTAGCCGCCTGGCACGCCCTGGGCCGGGACTTCGCGACCCTGCCCGCGACCTTATGGCAAACCACATTCAGTAAACTCTTTGTTACCTTGCGCCAATCTACCACCCTCAATTTGGGATTGGTATTCCTGGTTGAGTTCGTCTGGCTGGGCCTGGTGCTGTGGGGTTATCGTTATCTCAGTCGTAGCGTTGCGCCGGTGTCGTCGTCCAACCCGGTTTTTATAACGCACGTGGTGCGCGTGAGTTCCCGTTTGCTGCGCGCCAACATTATCAGTGTCGCCACCATTGGTGCCTTATTTATCCTGTTTGTTTTGGCCAACATGCCACAGCCGGGATTCAGCATCTTCGTTTTATTTTCCATGGCGTGGCTAAGCTATACACTGGCCATTGATCTGGCGCATCTGCTGTTGCTCGACGGCTATTTTACGCAAGGCGTGACTTATCCGCGCCTGTACCGCGCGCTGCGCTGGGTGATGCTGGGGCTGGCCGTCCTCACACCTTTCACGCTGCTGGGACATTACACTGCGGCTTCGCCGATACTGCGCGACTTTACTGATCGCTTGTTCCTGCTGTTGTTGATACCCTGGCTGATTTTGATATTACGCAAGCGCGAACTTATTCTGGCACCTCTGCGTCTGGCCGCTACCGCGCGCTGGGCACAGACCAGCGAACGAATCGTAATTGTGTTAGCGCTTGCCCTGCTGACGAGCGCGCTGGTCGGCGTCGCCGGCTATATCAATCTTGCTTGGGCCATCGCGCTGTACGTCGGACTATTTTTAATCGTGCTGGCTGGCTGGCTGCTGTTGCGCGGCTTGTTGCGCGACGTGTTCAAGCTGCTTAAAAAACGTACCTTCTCCAGTAACTATGGCGTAGCCGGGCGTCAAACCTTTCTCGAAAATCTCGTCGATCCGCTGGCGCGCGCCGCGCAGCTTGCGCTATTCATTATGGCCGGCATGGTCTTGTTCCATCTATACGGCTGGGACGCGGATTCGTCAGTGGTGCGCCATACTAAAGAGGTGCTGTATACACCGCTGGTTATGGTTGATGGCAAGCCCATCACCATCTTCTCCATACTGCTGACCGCGCTCATCGTCTTCGCCGTGCTACGCGTGGGCGGCTGGAGCCGCGAACTCACTTATCGCTGGCTGTTTTACAAGATTACCAATAGCGGCACGCGCCACAGCCTATCCGTATTCACGCAATACGCCGTGGTATTGATCGGCTTCTTAATCGCGTTGCGCGTGCTCGGCATCAACCTCACCACGCTCACCGTGTTCGCCGGTGCACTCGGCGTGGGCATCGGTTTTGGTTTGCAGAATATCGCCAATAATTTCGTCAGCGGAATCTTGCTGCTCATCGAACGGCCGGTGCGTACCGGTGATACCGTCACCATCGGCCCCAATCAAGGCTCGGTCACGCGTATCGGTATTCGCTCGCTCACGGTGCAGACACCGGACAACCTTGAGGTGATTATCCCGAATGCCGATGTCATCTCGCATCCCTTCACCAACTGGACATTCAGCGACACCGTGGTGCGCACCACACTCACAATTGCCATAAGTCATCAGAACGATCTCCATCTGGCGAGCAGGCTCATCGAAGACATCCTGAAAAAACATTCTGCGATCATCCGCGCAACAACGGCCAATGTGTGGCTTGAAGAATTTAACAACGCCACAGCGCTATTTCGCATCAACTATCTTACCGATTTATGCACCAGCAACACCGGCGAGGTGAAATCCGCCCTGCTGTTTCAAATCTGGGATAGCTTCAAGCAAGCGGGCATACGCTTCCCCGGCTGCCCGCCCGAGCCGTTTGCCCCGCTGGCGGCATTGCCCGGCGCTACACCGGTTACGCCGCCCGCAGCACTTTAGTGCAGCGTTTTGCCGATGCGGGTATACTTACGATCCACCCCTTGTATTTGGACCACAGTGCAAAGTACCGTGGCTTCGGAAGGAACCTAATCCCTGCTCGCCCGTCTAAACACTACGCGCGACAAGTATGGGAATTCTTTTTTCTTTTATAACTAGCTTTAATCTTCACCTTATGATTTAAGGAGACACAACACCATGAAAAAAATTCTGATTACTCTGGCCCTGTTGTTACCGCTGGCCGCCTGTCAAACAACCGATCAGTACGGCCGTACCTCCACTGGTATCAACAAACAGCAAACCGGTACCGTAGTCGGTGGCGTATTAGGCGGTGTGCTCGGTTCGCAAGTGGGCGGCGGCAAGGGTAAAACCATAGCCACTATCGGCGGCGCACTGCTCGGCGGTTTGCTGGGAAGCTCAGTCGGTGCCTCACTGGATAGAAGTGATGAACTGCAAGCCTATAATGCCCTGGAAAACAATCGCACCAATCAGGTAAGCACCTGGCGCAACCCCGACACCGGCAGCCAGGTTGCCGTTACGCCGACGCGAAGCTACACCGGTTCCTCCGGCCAAACCTGCCGCGAATACGACACCCGCGTAACCATCGACGGCAAGCGTGAGGATGCGCACGGTACGGCCTGCCGCCAGAGCGATGGCACCTGGCAGATCGTAAACTAAAAAGTTAACCGCACAGTTGCTGTTAACTGCGTAGCCCCTCCCATTAAAACGGGCGGGGCTATTTTTTTGCCATGAAGCCCTATTCCGAGGCCTGCGAACAAAATAAAGTTCCCATCCTGGCTGTCGTGCGTACAGCTTTCGCGACGCGTAAAAAGATTCTGGAAATCGGCAGCGGCACCGGCCAACACGCCGTTTATTTTGGCCGGGAACTTCCTCATCTCATTTGGCAAACCAGCGATCTGCCAGAGAACCATGAGGGCATTCGTGAATGGGTAGATGAAGCCAAGTTGGATAATGTGCTGCCACCGATCACGCTGGATGTCGCCTCAAACAACTGGCCTGTCGATTGTGTAGACGGCGTATTCAGCGCCAACGGCATCCACATCATGTCCTGGCAACATGTAATAAAGATGTTTGAAGGCATCGGCCGCGTGCTCGATAAAGACGGTGTTGCATGCCTCTACGGCCCCTTCAATTACGGCGGGAAATTCACCAGCGATAGCAACGCTCGCTTCGACGCCTGGTTAAAAATGCGCGATTCGGAGAGTGGTGTGCGCAATTTCGAAGATGTCGATGCCTTGGCCCGTGCGCAAAATTTAAAACTCGTGCAAGATTACCCAATGCCCGCAAACAATCGCACGCTGGTGTGGGAAAGAAAGTAGGTCAGAGGTAAGTCTCGGTAAACGCTCATGTCGCCAGTCCAAGGTGCGACCTTCACAAGCTAAATTTTCCGGAAAATATCCAATAAAAAGGGCAGCCGCAGCTGCCCTAAATAAATTATTACTATATTTACTAATAACGTGTTGCTTTACTCGTTTTGCTCATCGTTTAGTGGGTCTTACTTTCTTACTTAATGTGATCACGAATCAATCAATGACCAAGGGTTGCTTCGCGTCATAGCGGGCTATTTTAAACCTCACCTGCTGGTTGTCCTCCAGCACATAGGCGCCGTCAATGATCTTGCGCTTGCCCTCGATCTCTTGATAGATAACGGGCTTATGCTCAGTGAGATTACCGGCCGGGGTGTGCAGGATAAGATTACCCGCGGCATCCAGGCTGATCTTGTCAGCGCCCCTGAAGCCCAGGCGAATTTGTTTGGGATCAACGCCGGGGGCGACAACGAGATCGTATTCGAGTTGTTGCTGGTTGCCGTAATAAACGAGGTCGATGCCGGGATACACATCCCGGTAGTGCACCTTGGCATAGTGAGCAATATCCGTGTGCGAATTATCAGCGCTGCTACCGCTGAAGTGCTTGCTTTTGCCCGGCAAGGGTTCTTCGCTCACGATCTCGGGACGAGTATTAGCGCCGACCAAGGTCATACGCACTATCGTGCTTGCAGACTTTGGGGGCGCGCTGTAGTTCAGCGACCCCGTAGCATCGCTGAAATCTTGAGATTGGTTCAAGGCCAGCTTGTTGGACAAGACACCGGCTTGCAGGGCGGAACTGAAACAGGCGAGGCTTAACAGGGCGGATAATACGGTTACAGACAGCAATTTTTTCAACGACCCTTCCGTGGCATTGTACATAGACTTCTCCTTGTCATTTATCGTTATTTATTGAAATTGTTCTACTTTGAATAATTTCTTTCTTAGGTAATCTATCTATATCATATGTCAACATCCTTCTCAAGATGGGAATCAAAATATATG